>NZ_JBICMK010000100.1:0-273874 GCF_043106315.1 Pseudomonas sp. FYR_5
GTGGACGACGGGTGGAGATTGGCCAGCAGGGCCGGCCCTTTCGCGGGTGAACCCGCTCCTACACGGCGGGCTGTGTCCAACCTCCGGTGTGTGCCCACCACCAATCTGTGTAGGAGCGGGTTTACCCGCGAATACGGTAGCGGCAGCAACGGTGAACGGCGGGTGGCGATTAGCCAGCAGGGCCGACCCTTTCGCGGGTGAACCCGCTCCTACACGGCGGGCTGTGTCCAACCTCCGGTGTGTGCCCACCACCAATCTGTGTAGGAACGGGTTTACCCGCGAATACGGTAGCGGCCGCAACGGTGAACGGCGGGTGGAGATTGGCCAGCAGGGCCGGCCCTTTCGCGGGTGAACCCGCTCCTACACGGCGGGCTGCGTCCAACCTCCGGTGTGTGTCCACCACCAATCTGTGTAGGAACGGGTTTACCCGCGAATACGGTAGCGGCAGCAACGGTGAACGGCGGGTGGTAAATGGCCAGCAGGCCCGGCCCTTTCGCGGGTGAACCCGCTCCTACACGGCGGGCTGCGTCCAACCTCCGGTGTGTGCCCACCACCAATCTGTGTAGGAGCGGGTTTACCCGCGAATACGGTAGCGGCCGCAACGGTGAACGGCGAGTGGAAATTGGCCACCAGGGCCGGCCTCTTCGCGGGTAAACCCGCTCCTACGAAGACACGGCAAACAAAAAGGCCGGCATCTCTCGATACCGGCCTTTTTGCTTACTTGGCCTGGTAGATGATCCCCGGGCTGCACTGCACCATCTGGTAATGGTCCGGCAAGCCGTTCAGCGCTTCCGAGGCGCCGAGGAACAGGTAACCACCGGGCTTGAGGGTACTGTGAATGCGCAGCAGGATGTCCTTCTTCACCTGCGCCGAGAAATAGATCAGCACATTGCGGCAGAACACGATATCGAACTTGCCCAGACTGGCATAGCTGTCGAGCAGGTTGAACGAGCGGAACTCGACACGGCTGCGAATCGCTGGCTTGACCGCCCAGCGCCCCGGTCCCTTGGGGTCGAAGTAGCGCTGCAAGCGCTCCTGGGACAAGCCGCGGGCAATCGCCAGGCTGTCATATTCGCCAGTCTTGCAGTTGGTCAGCATGGTGCCGGAGAGGTCGGTGGCGACGATCTGCGCCCCCATCTTCAACTGGCCGAGGTTGCTGCGCTCGAACTCATCGATCGCCATCGAGATGGAATACGGCTCCTGCCCCGACGAACAGGCCGCCGACCACATGCGCAGTCGCTGGCCGGGGTTGTTGCGAATGAACTCGGGGATAACCTTGTTCTTCAGCACTTCGAACGGATAGGTGTCGCGAAACCACAGGGTCTCGTTGGTGGTCATGGCATCGACCACCTGCTCGCGCAAGCCGCCGCGCGGCTGGGCCTGAATGCGCTGCACCAGCTCACCCAGGCTCTTGATGCCCTGTTGTTCCATCAGCTTGTTGAGACGGCTGGAAACCAGGTACTGCTTATTCTCGCCCAGCAGGATGCCACAGGCTTTCTCCAGGAAGACCCGGAACTGTTCGAAATCCAAATTACCCGTAGACACTACTGCCGCCTCTTTTCAATCACTGGTGCCGAGGGGCATGCCCCCGGCTGCTTCAATGCGCTGCCTTGATCCGGTCGACCACCCGTTGGGCCAGGTCGTCCGGCTTGAACTTGGCCAGAAAGTCATCGGCGCCGACCTTCTTGACCATTGCCTGGTTGAACACCCCGGAAAGCGAAGTATGCAGGCAGATGTGCAACTTTTGCATGCGCGGATCGCTGCGAATCTCCGCCGTTAGCGTATAGCCGTCCATTTCCGGCATTTCAATGTCCGAGATCATCATCAGGAACTCTTCTTCCGGCTTTTTGCCCTCATCCACCAGCTGACGCAGGTAGTTCAGCGCCTGACGACCATCATTGAGCGCCACCACCTCGACCCCTACGGTCTGCAGGCAACGGCTGACCTGCTTGCGCGCCACCGACGAGTCGTCGACGGTCAGCACCCGCATCAACACCGCCTTGTCCTGCACCTCGGCATCGATCACACCGGCCGATACCGACTCGGACGACGGCGACACTTCGGCCAGCACCTTCTCCACATCGATGATCTCGACCATGCGGCTGTCCACCCGGGTGACCGCAGTCAGATAGTGGTCACGGCCGGTCCCCTTGGGTGGTGGATGAATCTCTTCCCAGTTCATGTTGACGATGCGCTCCACCGAATGCACCAGGAAGCCTTGGGTCTTGGTGTTGTACTCGGTGATGATCACGAAGCTGTTGCGTGTGTCTTCCTGCAGCGGCCGCAACCCGGTGGCCATCGACAAGTCGAGGATCGGGATGGTCGCCCCGCGAATATTGGCAACGCCACGCACCACAGGGTGCGCCTTGGGCAGCAAGGTCAGCGCAGGGCATTGCAGTACTTCCCTGACCTTGAACACATTGATGCCGTAAAGCTGTTCGCCATTGAGGCGGAACAGCAGCAATTCCAGGCGATTCTGCCCCACCAGCTGCGTGCGCTGGTTGACCGAATCCATAACACCCGCCATGCCAGACTCCTTAACGTTTCAGCCTTTCGTTGCAACTCAGGTAGCGAGTCGGCACGGGCTTTGCTTTTTTGAGTGTCATGCACACGAAAACGACATTTTCCCGACGATTGACACGCCTGCTGACTGGCCCGCTGGCCACGCTGTGCCTGCTGATGCCCGGCGTTCGCACGGTAGCGGACGCGTTCACCTTGCCTGAACAGCTTATCGGTGTCACCCAAGGGTTTCTTGAATTCACCGTTGAAGATTACCTGTCCACCACCCAGACTGCCGGCCGCTATGAAATCCAGGTCAACCCGCTGGACCCACGGTTGCGCATGCCATTGTGCAGCCAGCAGCTGGACGCCTCGCTGGAAAGCCCGGCCAAGCCACTGGGCCGGGTGACGGTAAGGATACGCTGCAACGGCGCAGCACCGTGGACGGTATTTGTACCGGCCACCGTGCGACTTTTCCGCGACGTGGTAGTGGTAACCCGCCCGCTCAAGCGCGACAACACGGTCGGCGAAGGTGACGTGGCCCTGCGCGAGCGAGACGTCGGCACCCTGGGCCAGGGCTTTCTGACCGAGCTGGACCAGGCGGTGGGCATGAAGATGCTGCGCCCCACGGTGATCGACCAGGTGCTCACCCCGCAACACCTGGAACAGGCCGAGGTGGTTCGCAAGGGTGACCATGTGGTGATCATTGCCCGCAGTGGCAGCCTGAGCGTGCGCATGCCGGGCGAAGCCCTGAGCAAAGGCGGCCTGAGCGAGCAAATCCGGGTACGCAACCTCAACTCCAAACGCGTGGTCAAGGCCAGGGTTACCGGGCCTGGCCAGGTCGAGGTCAGTATGTAGGCCAACCACCAGATTGCGCTGGCAGTGAGGAACCGCTTTTCCTAAACTGTGTCAGAACACGGGTTCGCGGGCTTGCCGACAGGCGGCAGTGCATTTGTGCCTAAAGTTTATATCGGGTTGGCCGAAAACAAGGCAAGCGTCCAAATACCCAGAGGTTTCTGATCATGGTCATCGACTTCAGTCGTTTGAATAACTCTCCGTCCGTCACGGGCGGCGTGCGCGGCAATACCGCGTCCGGCAGCGCCGAAAAACCGGCAGCCAGCCAGGAAGCGACAAGCGCCACCAGCGCCAGCGGAGAAGCGGTACACCTCAGCCAGGAGGCCCAGCAGTTGCAGAAGATCAGCGACAAGCTGCGCGACGAGCCGGTGGTCAACAGCGCCCGCGTGGCCGAGTTGAAACAGGCAATCGCCGACGGCAGCTACCAGGTCGATGCCAGCCGGGTCGCCAGCAAACTGCTTGATTTCGAAGCCCAGCGCTGACCGTACGGCGCGCTGACTTCACGGACGCTAGAAAAGCCAAGAGTTAGCCATGCACGACACCACCTTGCTGCAACTGATCGAAGATGACATTGCCCCGATGCAGGAACTGCTCGACCTTCTGCACAAGGAAGCAATTGCCCTGCATGGCCGCGACATGCCGCTGCTGGAGCAAATCCTGGCGCGCAAGCAGTCGTTGATCATCTTGCTCGAGCAGCACGGCCAGCGCCGCAGCCAATTGCTCGGCAGCCTGGGCCTGAGTGCCGACCGCACCGGTGTGCAGGCTGTAGCCGCGCAGTCACCCCATGGTGATGTGATGCTGCAGCGGCTCGACATGCTGTCGCAACTGATGGACGACTGCCAGCAGGTCAACCAGACCAATGGCCGGATCATCCAGGTGCAGCAACAGGTCACCAACAACCAGATCCGCATCCTTCAGGGCGGCGATTCGCCCTCACTCTACGACAGCCGTGGCAGCACCTCGCCTCTGGCCAAGCCGCGTGCGCTCAGCCAAGTGTGATTTTTCTATCAAGGCACAGAACATAGTGGCAAAATGCCGTTACTTGCGTGTGTCGCTTTTGCCTGGAGAACGATAAGCTGTGTTCAATGAATCCGATGCCCCGCAGCCACCCAAGGTGTTGAGCACCCCCTTGGAGATTGCGGCCAACTTGCGGCAGCTGCAGGAAAGCCACGACCCCCTGATCATCACCTTCCACGACCGCAGCCAGCGCTTCCAGAGCTATGTGGTGCGTGTGGACCGCGAAAGCAACACCCTGGCGCTGGACGAGATGATCCCCCGTGACGGCGAGAAATTCATCGAGAACGGCGAGCACTTCCGCGTCGAAGGCTTCCACGATGGTGTACGCATCGCCTGGGAATGCGATCACGAGCTGAAAATCAGCGAAGTCGACGGCCACCGCTGCTACAGCGGCGCCCTGCCGCAAGAGATGACCTACCACCAGCGCCGCAACGCCTTCCGCGCCGCGCTGAAGCTATCGCAACTGGTCGACATCATCCTCGACGGGGCTCACCTCAAGGGCAACGGCGCCATGCGAGGCAAGCTGCTGGATATCTCGGCCACCGGCTGCAAACTGCGCTTCGAAGGCAATGTCGAAGACCGCTTGCAACTGGGCCAGGTGTATGAGCGTTTCAAGGCGAGCAACCCGCTGGGCCTGGTGGATACCATGGTCGAGCTGCGTCATCTGCACTATGAAGAGCGCATCAACACTACCTTTGCCGGCGTGCGCTTCCACAACCTGAGCGGGCAGGCTCAACGCAAGATCGAGAGTTTTGTGTACCAGCTGCAGCGTGAGGCGCGGCGGTTCGACAAGGACGATTATTGATCGTCGGTCGGTAAAACAGAAAACGCCACCTGCTGAGGTGGCGTTTTCATTTGTGTTTCTGCTGGGCTGGCCTCTTCGCGGGTAAACCCGCTCCTACACTGACTTGCTGACCTCTTCAGGTTCAGGCGCCTGTTGCTGCGCGCCCTTCTCTTCATCCTCGGTGTCTTCAGCCGCCACCGGCGCCTGCATCACGTCCTGCACGGTCTGCTCATCCACCCGCGGGTCCAGCGCCGCCGACAACGGCGAACCGGCCGCCGGCATCGCCACGTGGCCCAGCGGTGCATCCTGTACCTGATGCAGGCCGGTAACCGCTTTCGGCCGAATGCGCCAGACCAGCACCAGGGCAAAGAATACGAAGAAGGCATACAGCATCTGCGCACCCAATACCTTCATCAGAACCCCTGCCGCCAGCGGGCCGACACATGCACCCACACCGTAGGTCACCAACAGCATCGCCGTCAGCGATACCCGGCGCTCGCTTTCAACGTGGTCATTGGAGAAGGCAACCGCCAGCGGGTACAGGCAGAACTGCAGCAACGAGATCAGGAAGCCGATACCAAACAGCAATTCCAGCGGCACACTGGGCAGTATTGCCAATGGCGCAGCAGCCAGTGCCAGCCCCACCGCCACGCTACGAATCAGCACGGCCCGGTCATAACGGTCAGACAACCAGCCCAGCGGCCACTGCACCAGCAGGCCGGCAAAAATGCAGCTACCCATGAACAGACCGATCTGTTCGGTACTCATGCCCTGGCTTGACGCATATAAAGGCGCCAGACCGTAGAACGAGCCGACAATCAGGCCCGAGCCCAACACCGTACTGAGCGACTGCGGCACACGCTTGATGAAGAACTTCGGCTCCATCGGTGCCGGGCGCAAGGGCGCCGGGTGAATACGCCGGGTCATCGCCACGGGCACCAGGCACAGGGCAAAGCACATCGCCACCAGCATCAGCAACTCAGGGCCGAGCTGCGGGTGCACCACCAGGATCAACTGGCCAAGCACCAGCCCCAGGTACGAGGCAATCATGTAACCGCTGAACACCGCGCCCCGGTGTTTCACATCGGCCTGCTCATTGAGCCAGCTCTCGATGACCATGTATTGGCACATCATCCCCAGGCCGACGATCATGCGCAGCCCGACCCAGGCCGGCAGCCAGCTGGTCAGGCCATGACCGAGCACCGCAGCGCCGACGATACCGGCACAGGTGGCATAGGCGCGTATGTGCCCTACCCGCCCGATCAGCCGGTGGCCAACCTTGCCGCCAACCGCCAGGCCAAAGTAGTTGGCCGCCATCAAAGCACCCACCCACAGGCTGTCGACATGGTCGGCAGCCAGGCGCAGGGCCAGGTAGGTGCTGAGCAGGCCTGAGCCGATCAACATCATCAGCGCGGCGAAATACAACGACTGAAACGGCTTCCATACATTTCGCATACGTCCCGTGGAGCTCCCTGGTCAGGTGGCAGTTTTGGGTGCTAGCAGCATAAATGCAAAAACCGCCTGGCGCAGGCCCCCCGACAGCTATTTGGCTGTGCGGGGGCGTGCCCGGTGCAGGTTGTGTCGCGCTCAGGCCTGTGCCGCCAGCACCCGGCGCTCCCACGGCGTGATCTCGTCGAAGAAATCGCTCAGCTCAAGGGTCTTGCTGGCGATGTAGCCTTCGATGAACTCGCTGCCGAACAGTTCCCGCGCCTGCGTGCTGCGCTCGAGCCTTTCAAGGGCCGCGTGCAGCGTGCACGGCAGGCTCAGGTGCTCGGGCACCTCGAATTCGCCCTGGATGGCCGGCGATGGCTGCAAGCGCTGCTCGATGCCATGCAGCCCGGCGGCCAGGCTGGCAGCAATGGCCAGGTACGGGTTGGCATCGGCGCCAGGCAGGCGGTTTTCCACCCGTCGCGCGACCGGCGCACTGGCCGGAATGCGCAATCCAGCAGCACGATTGTCCTCGGACCAGCATGCATTGTTCGGCGAGGCATAGGGGTGGCACAGACGCTGGTAGGAATTGACGTTGGGCGCTAACAGGGCGGTGAAGTCGGCCATGCACGCCTGCAACCCGCCGATGAAATGGTGGAAGGTGTCTGTCGGCAGGCCTTGTTTGTCACTGAACACGTTACGCCCGCTGCTGGCCTCGACCAGGCTCTGGTGAATATGCATGGAGCTGCCGGGCGTACGCGCCAGCGGCTTGGCCATGCAGACTACCGTCAGCCCGTGCTTGAGCGCCACTTCCTTGAGCAGGTGCTTGAACAGGAAGGTCTGGTCGGCCAGCAGCAGCGGGTCGCCATGCAGCAGGTTGATCTCGAACTGGCTGACACCCATTTCATGCATGAAGGTGTCACGTGGCAGGCCGAGCGCGGCCATGCAGTGATACACCTCCTTGAAGAACGGGCGCAGGCCGTTGTTGGAACTGACACTGAACGCCGAATGGCCCAGCTCGCGGCGGCCATCGCTGCCTACAGGCGGCAGGAACGGTTGCTGCGGGTCGGTGTTGGGGGCAAAGACGAAGAACTCCAGCTCGGTTGCCACTACCGGCGCCAGGCCCAGTGCCGCATAGCGGGCTATCACGGCCTTCAGCTGGCCCCGGGTGGACAGTGCCGAGGGCCGGCCATCCAGCTCGTTGGCATCGCAGATGGCCAAGGCGCGGCCGTCATCGCTCCAGGGCAGGCGGTGGACCTGCCCGGGTTCGGCCACCAGTGCCAGGTCACCGTCGTCACTGCCGTAGAATTTCGCTGGTGGATAACCGCCCATGATGCATTGCAGCAGCACGCCCCGGGCCATCTGCAGACGACGGCCTTCGAGGAAGCCTTCGGCGGTCATCACCTTGCCGCGCGGGACGCCGTTGAGGTCGGGGGTGACGCATTCGATTTCATCGATGCCCTGGAGCTGAGCGGTGCTCATGACGCTTGTCCTTGTTGTTGTAGGCTGACAACAACATAGGCTGCGGGTGTTTAAAATATCAAGCAGCCCATTGGGTGGCTGTGTCGGCCTCTTCGCGGGTGAACCCGCTCCTACAGGTGGATGCGATCCTTGTGCCGGCGCCGCCCCCCCTACTCCCGCAAGGTCATGCCATTGGCCGGCAACGGCAACGCCGTCTTGTAGCGCACCTGCTTCAGGGCAAAGCTCGAACGAATATTGGCTACCCCTGGCAAGCGCGTCAGGTAATCGAGAAACCGCTCCAGCGCCTGGATGCTGGGCAATAGCACTCGCAACAGGTAATCCGGGTCACCCGTCATCAGGTAACACTCCATCACCTCGGGCCTTTCGGCAATTTCTTCCTCGAAGCGATGCAACGACTGCTCCACCTGTTTTTCCAGGCTGACATGGATGAACACGTTCACATCCAGCCCCAGCACCTCCGGCGACAGCAAGGTCACCTGCTGGCGGATCACCCCCAGCTCTTCCATGGCCCGCACCCGGTTGAAACAAGGTGTGGGCGACAGGTTCACCGAGCGTGCCAGCTCGGCATTGGTGATGCGGGCGTTCTCCTGCAGGCTGTTGAGAATGCCGATATCGGTACGATCGAGTTTGCGCATGAGACAAAATCACCGGTTTTTTGTGTTTATGCGGAATGTTTATCTGCCCTGCTCGGTAAAGGCAATCAACTTGAGAGAAAAATTCTCCTGCCGGGCCACTAAGATGTAAGTGACGCTGACTTACCAGTCACAAGCCGGTACTCAGCGGCGGCCGCTTCAGAGCTCACAAAAACAAATACCCGAGCGAGCGTAAAAAGCATGAACGAGTACGCCCCCCTGCGTTTGCATGTGCCCGAGCCCACCGGCCGGCCAGGCTGCCAGACCGATTTTTCCTACCTGCGCCTCAACGATGCAGGTCAGGCCCGTAAACCCGCTATCGATGTCGATGCTGCCGACACTGCCGACCTGTCCTGCAGCCTGGTCCGCGTGCTCGACGAGCAAGGCGACGCGCAAGGCCCGTGGGCCGAGGACATCGACCCGCAGATCCTTCGCCAAGGCATGCGCGCCATGCTCAAGACGCGGATCTTCGACAGCCGCATGGTGGTTGCCCAGCGCCAGAAGAAGATGTCCTTCTACATGCAAAGCCTGGGCGAAGAAGCCATCGGCAGCGGCCAGGCGCTGGCCCTGAACCGCACCGACATGTGCTTCCCGACCTACCGCCAGCAAAGCATCCTGATGGCCCGCGACGTGTCGCTGGTCGAGATGATCTGCCAACTGCTGTCCAACGAGCGCGACCCCCTCAAAGGCCGCCAGTTGCCGATCATGTACTCGGTGCGCGAAGCCGGCTTCTTCACCATCAGCGGCAACCTGGCGACCCAGTTCGTGCAGGCGGTCGGCTGGGCCATGGCCTCGGCGATCAAGGGCGATACCAAGATCGCCTCGGCGTGGATCGGTGACGGCGCTACTGCCGAGTCGGACTTCCACACCGCCCTCACCTTTGCCCACGTGTACCGTGCCCCGGTCATCCTCAACGTGGTCAACAACCAGTGGGCCATTTCCACCTTCCAGGCCATCGCCGGTGGCGAGTCGACCACCTTTGCCGGCCGTGGCGTGGGTTGCGGTATTGCTTCGCTGCGAGTTGACGGCAACGACTTCGTCGCCGTTTACGCCGCCTCGCGCTGGGCTGCCGAACGCGCCCGCCGTGGCCTGGGCCCAAGCCTGATCGAGTGGGTCACCTACCGTGCCGGCCCGCACTCGACGTCGGACGACCCCTCCAAGTACCGCCCTGCCGATGACTGGAGCCACTTCCCGCTGGGTGACCCGATCGCCCGCCTGAAGCAGCACCTGATCAAGATCGGCCACTGGTCCGAGGAAGAACACCAGGCCACCACGGCCGAACTCGAAGCTGCCGTGATTGCCGCGCAGAAAGAAGCCGAGCAGTACGGCACCCTGGCCAACGGGCATATCCCGAGCGCCGCCTCGATGTTCGAGGATGTGTACAAGGAGATGCCCGAACACCTGCGCCGTCAACGCCAGGAACTGGGGGTTTGAGATGAACGACCACAACAACAGCATAAACCCGGAAACCGCCATGGCCACCACTACCATGACCATGATCCAGGCCCTGCGCTCGGCCATGGATGTCATGCTTGAGCGCGACGACAATGTGGTGGTGTACGGCCAGGACGTCGGCTACTTCGGCGGCGTGTTCCGCTGCACCGAAGGCCTGCAGAACAAGTACGGCAAATCGCGCGTGTTCGATGCGCCCATCTCCGAAAGCGGCATTGTCGGTACCGCCGTGGGCATGGGCGCCTATGGCCTGCGCCCGGTGGTGGAAATCCAGTTCGCCGACTATTTCTACCCGGCCTCCGACCAGATCGTCTCCGAGCTGGCCCGCCTGCGTTACCGTTCGGCCGGCGAATTCATCGCCCCGCTGACCCTGCGCATGCCTTGCGGCGGCGGCATCTATGGCGGCCAGACTCACAGCCAGAGCCCGGAAGCGATGTTCACCCAGGTGTGCGGCCTGCGCACCGTCATGCCGTCCAACCCTTATGACGCCAAAGGCCTGTTGATTGCCTCGATCGAATGCGACGACCCGGTAATCTTCCTGGAGCCCAAACGCCTGTACAACGGCCCGTTCGATGGTCACCACGACCGCCCAGTAACGCCGTGGTCCAAGCACCCGCACAGCGCCGTGCCCGACGGCTATTACACCGTACCGCTGGACAAGGCCGCCATTACCCGCCCTGGCAATGACGTGACCGTGCTGACCTACGGCACCACGGTGTACGTGGCCCAGGTGGCCGCCGAAGAAAGCGGCGTCGATGCCGAAGTGATTGACCTGCGCAGCCTATGGCCGCTGGACCTGGACACCATCGTCGAGTCGGTGAAGAAGACCGGCCGTTGCGTGGTGGTGCACGAGGCCACCCGTACCTGCGGCTTCGGTGCCGAACTGGTGTCGCTGGTGCAGGAGCACTGCTTCCACCATCTGGAGGCGCCGATCGAGCGCGTCACCGGCTGGGACACCCCCTACCCTCACGCACAGGAATGGGCTTACTTCCCCGGCCCTTCGCGGGTAGGTGCGGCACTGAAAAAGGTCATGGAGGTCTGAATGGGCACGCACGTCATCAAGATGCCGGACATTGGCGAAGGCATCGCGCAGGTCGAGTTGGTGGAATGGTTCGTCAAGGTCGGCGACATCATCGCCGAGGATCAGGTGGTGGCCGACGTCATGACCGACAAGGCCACCGTGGAAATCCCTTCGCCGGTCAGCGGCACAGTGCTGGCCCTCGGTGGCCAGCCCGGTGAAGTGATGGCGGTCGGTAGCGAACTGATCCGCATCGAAGTGGAAGGCAGCGGCAACCATGTGGATGTGCCTCAGCCAAAGCCGGTAGAGGCCCCGGCTGCCCCGATTGCAGCACAGCCGCAACCGCAGAACGATGTAAAACCCGCCGCGTACCAGGCGCCCGCCAACCATGAAGCTGCGCCCGTCGTGCCGCGCCAGGCGGGCGACAAGCCGCTGGCTTCGCCGGCCGTGCGCAAACGCGCCCTGGATGCCGGCATCGAACTGCGTTATGTGCATGGCAGCGGCCCGGCCGGGCGTATTCTGCACGAAGACCTCGACGCCTTCATGAGCAAGCCGCAAAGCACTGCCGGGCAAACACCTGATGGCTATGCCAAGCGCACGAACAGCGAGCAGGTGCCAGTGATCGGCCTGCGCCGCAAGATCGCCCAGCGCATGCAGGACGCCAAACGCCGTGTCGCACACTTCAGTTATGTCGAGGAAATCGACGTCACCGCCCTGGAAGCCCTGCGCCAGCAACTCAACAGCAAGCATGGCGACAGCCGTGGCAAGTTGACCTTGCTGCCGTTCCTGGTTCGCGCTCTGGTCGTGGCGCTGCGTGACTTCCCGCAGATCAACGCGACCTACGACGACGAAGCGCAGATCATCACCCGCCATGGCGCGGTGCACGTGGGCATTGCCACCCAAGGTGACAATGGCCTTATGGTACCCGTACTGCGCCACGCCGAAGCGGGCAGCCTGTGGGCCAATGCCGGCGAGATTTCACGCCTGGCCAACGCCGCACGTAACAACAAGGCCAGTCGCGAGGAGCTGTCCGGCTCGACCATCACCCTGACCAGCCTTGGCGCCTTGGGCGGCATTGTCAGCACGCCGGTGGTCAACACCCCGGAAGTGGCAATCGTCGGGGTCAACCGCATGGTCGAACGGCCAGTGGTGATCGACGGCCAGATCGTCGTGCGCAAGATGATGAACCTGTCCAGTTCGTTCGACCACCGCGTGGTCGATGGCATGGACGCCGCACTGTTCATCCAGGCCGTACGCGGCCTGCTCGAACAGCCCGCCTGCCTGTTCGTGGAGTGAGCATGCACCAGACTATCCAAACGACCCTGCTGATCATCGGCGGCGGCCCTGGCGGTTATGTGGCTGCCATCCGCGCCGGGCAACTGGGCATTCCTACCGTACTGGTCGAAGGCCAGGCACTGGGCGGCACCTGCCTGAACATCGGCTGCATCCCGTCCAAGGCCCTGATCCATGTGGCCGAGCAGTTCCACCAGACTTCGCGCTTTGCCGGGGCGTCCGAGCTGGGCATCAGCGTAGCCTCGCCGCGCCTGGACATCGGCCAAAGCGTGGCCTGGAAGGACGGTATCGTCGACCGCCTGACCACTGGTGTTGCCGCCTTACTGAAAAAGCACGGGGTCAAGGTAGTACATGGCTGGGCCAAGGTGCTCGACGGCAAGCAGGTCGAGGTCGATGGCCAGCGCATCCAGTGTGAGCACCTGTTGCTGGCTACCGGCTCCAGCAGTGTCGAACTGCCGATGCTGCCGCTGGGTGGCCCGGTGATTTCCTCGACCGAGGCCCTGGCACCGAAAGCACTGCCGCAACACCTGGTGGTGGTCGGCGGTGGCTATATCGGCCTGGAGCTGGGCATTGCCTATCGCAAGCTGGGTACACAGGTGAGTGTGGTGGAAGCGCGTGAGCGCATCCTGCCGACCTACGACAGCGAATTGACCGCCCCGGTGGCCGAGTCGCTGAAAAAACTGGGCATAGCTCTGCACCTGGGCCACAGCGTCGAGGGCTACGAAAATGGCTGCCTGCTGGCCAGCGACGGCAAGGGCGGGCAACTGCGCCTGGAGGCCGACCAGGTACTGGTGGCCGTGGGCCGCCGGCCACGCACCCAAGGCTTCAATCTGGAATGCCTGGACCTGAAGATGAACGGCGCCGCCATTGCCATCGACCAGCACTGCCAAACCAGCATGCGCAACGTCTGGGCCATTGGCGACGTGGCTGGCGAACCGATGCTGGCGCATCGGGCCATGGCCCAGGGCGAAATGGTCGCCGAGATCATCGCCGGCAAGGCACGCCGCTTCGAGCCGACTGCGATTGCCGCCGTGTGCTTCACCGACCCGGAAGTGGTGGTGGTCGGCAAGACCCCGGAACAAGCCAGCCAGCAGGGCCTGGACTGCATCGTCGCGCAATTCCCGTTTGCCGCCAACGGCAGGGCCATGAGTCTCGAATCGAAAAGCGGTTTTGTGCGGGTGGTGGCGCGGCGTGACAACCACTTGATCCTGGGCTGGCAGGCGGTTGGCGTGGCGGTTTCCGAACTGTCCACAGCGTTTGCCCAATCGCTGGAGATGGGCGCGCGCCTGGAAGATGTGGCCGGCACCATTCATGCCCACCCCACGTTGGGTGAAGCGGTACAGGAAGCCGCGCTGCGCGCCTTGGGCCACGCCTTGCATATCTGACACTGAAGCGGCCGAGGCCGATTTGGCCCGCTGCGCCGAGAGGCGCTGCGGGTCTTTCTTCATTCAGGCCATGTAACGTTCCAGAAAACAGCGCCCTCTCCGAGGGGCGCGCTACTCGGCAATTGCGTTCTTGCCTGCCCCCTTGGCCCTGTATAGCGCCTTGTCGGCACGCGCCAGCAGCGCGTGCTGATCCTCCCCTTCCAGCCATTGCACCACGCCATAGCTCATGGTCAGCCGACAATCACCCACCGGCTCCACCTGCTCCAGCACCTGGCGCAAGCGCGCAGCCACCTCCAGCGCCTCCCCCAACGCGGTCTGCGGCAGCACGATGACGAACTCGTCGCCGCCCCAGCGCGCCAGCAGGTCCAGTTCGCGCAAGCAGGTGCGCAGGTTTTCGGCCACCCGCACCAGCGCCGCATCGCCACGGGCGTGACCGTAGCGGTCATTGATCGGTTTGAAATCATCCATGTCCATGGCAATCAGCGACAACGGCTGGCGGAAGCGCTGGGCGCGCTGGCACTCCAGCTGCAATGCGCTCTCCAGCCGGTAACGGTTGGCGACGCGGGTCAACGCATCGCGTTCGGCCAGTTCACGGTTTTCGTCCAGTTGCCGCTGCAACTGCTGGTTCACCCAGGACAACTCGCGAGTGCGTTCGGCCACCTGAAACTCCAGCGACTGGTTCTTCTGTTCCAGTTGAGCCACCAAGCGCTTGCCAGCGTCGATATTGCGATGCGCACCCAGCATGCGCGCCACGGAACCGTCCTCGTTATGCGCGATGATGTAGCCGCTGTCTTCGATCCAGATGTAGCTGCCATCCTGACAACGGCAACGGTATTCAATGCGGTAGCGCTCGTTGCGCTGATTGATATAGGCCTCGAAATGCGCCATTACCCGTGGGTAGTCTTCAGGATGGATCACGCTTTCCCAGGTAAATACCGAGTTGGCCATGGAATGGCTGGCATACCCCAGCATGCTGTACCAGCCCGGATTGCGATAAACGTAGCCGGTATTGGCATTCCAGTCCCAGATGCCATCGCTGATCAAATCGAACAAGGTGTGCAACTGCTGTTCACTGAAGCCGGCAGGTACCGGCCTGGTTTCTTGACTCATGGACACTCTCCCTGATGCCCAGCAACTGCGCTCCGATCAAGGGGCTGCCGACAGTGGTGGTAATTGCCGCAGGCGGCAAGATCATGCCTGACACGGGCAAGCATATGCCCGCTCGCGTGTAACGGAAATAGCGCAAAAGCCCTGATTTCGACCGGCACAGCGCTGGCATGGCTTTTGCGCTGGGTACCTGCCAACGAGATTTCCAAGGAGGAAACATGATAATCGCCCATAACGGCGTGAGCTGGCAGCCCACGCTCCATCAGCCTCGGCACGCCAGCGATGAGCAGGCAGTGGCCCAGATTGCGCCTGTCCGCACGCCAATATCCACCGCCAACACGGCAAGCCAACAGCAGAACGGAGGCAGTACCGCTCAGCAAAACGCTGAGGATGCTCGTGCAGAAGCCTTTGCCAAATTCAAGGTGATGCTGCAAAACCTGGGTTCAGCGACCACCGAGCCGGTCATCGGAGAACCACTGCCGCCCAAGACTGCCCGGCAGGAATTTCATGACTTCATGTCCAAGTCGCCTGGCGAGATGATCAAGGAAAAGCTGCTGCGTGAAATAGGCCTGACCGAAGAAGAGTACGACGCCCTGCCGCCAGAAATGAAAGCAAAAGTCGACGAATTGATTGCCCAGCGCATGAAAGAAGACATCGAGCGCAAGATGGAGGAGAAAGCGCAAGAGCAGGTCGCCAAGGTGGATGGCGGCCAGGATGAAGAGCAACAAGCGGCAAGCCCGGCATGAGGGAGTGGCAGCGCTCGACTGGTATAGCGCCGCGGTTCGTCCAAGGCTCCCCGACCTGACCGGTTTGAAGGCGTCAGGTGGCGTCGATATTCAGGTGGTGCATGGCTTCGTCAACTGCACCGCTATCGGCGCCATCACCGGCCTCAGGAAAAATCGGCAGGATGTTGTGCAGAGAATTCGTTTGAGGTCCTTGGCCTTATTGTCCAGGGTGGCAGGCTGGTAGCTATTTGCCACGCGTGGACGCAGGCGCATGACGATGCCTGCGTTGGGGGACGATGTCGGATCCCTCCAAAAATAAGAGAGGACAAGGAAATGCAATCCAACAGTTTGAAGCAAAGCCTCAAGCAGCGGCATATCACCATGATCGCGCTGGGTGGGGTGATCGGTGCAGGCCTGTTCATGGGCTCGGGCTCACTGATCGCATCGGCAGGGCCCGCGGCCATACTGTCGTATTTCATTGGTGGCCTGGTGGTCACCCTGGTCATGTTCATGCTGGGCGAAATGGCCTGCCGCAACCCGGATGCAGGGTCGTTCTCGACCTACGCCAACACCTACCTCGGCGACTGGGCAGGGTTTGCGGTCGGCTGGCTGTACTGGTTCAAGTCGATGATGACCATCACCCTGGAAGCGGTACTGCTGGGTGCCATCCTGCATGACTTCCTGCCCTGGCTGCCGATCTGGGCAGGCGCCTTCCTGATGCTGGTGACACTCATGGCCAGCAACGCCTACTCGGTACGCTCGTTTGCCGAAGTAGAGTACTGGCTGGCCGCGATGAAGGTCGCCACCATCCTCATCTTCATGCTGCTGGGCGTCTCGATCCTGCTCGGCCTGCACAGTGAGATTCCCGCCCCCGGCCTGGTCAACCTCACCGCCCATGACGGTTTCATGCCCAACGGCCTGTCACCGGTGATGGCCGGCGTTATCGTGGTGATCTTCTCACTGGGCGGCAGCGAAATTGCCGCTGTGGCCGCGGGTGAATCAGAGAACCCCCGACAGAACGTGATCCGCGCAATCAAGAGCGTGATCCTGCGTGTGATGCTGTTCTATGTGGGTTCCGTGTCGATCCTGATCCTTTGCCTGCCCTGGACCGACAAGGCCAACCTGGCCTCGCCCTATGTTTCGCTGTTCAGCCTGGCCGGGTTCGGTGGTGCTGCAGTGGCCATGAAACTGGTGCTGTTCGTCTCGTTCATGTCGGTCATGAACTCGTTCATGTTCTCCAACTCGCGCATGCTGTTCTCGCTGAGCCAGCGCGGTCACGCGCCCAAACTCTTCTCGCGCACCAGTGCCAAGGGCGTACCGATCAATGCACTGCTGCTGAGCCTGTCGATCTGCACGATGATCCTGACCGTGCACTTTGTCAGTGGCGGCGACCTTTTCATGACCTTGGCCAAGAGTACCGGCAGCCTGGTCATGGTCGTATGGATCTTCATCATCATCGCTCACGTGGCCATGCGCAGGAAAACCCGCCACGAAGCGGTCGCCCCAAACGCCTTCCGTGCCTGGCTGTTCCCCTACACCAATATCATTGCGCTGTTCGCCTTGCTGGCAGTCATCGGCACCCAGGCGTTCGACCCAGCATCGCGTTTCCAGTTCTGGTTCACGGTGCTGACGGTACTGCTGGTGGTGGCGGGGTACTTCCTGATGCGCCAGCGGCTGGCATCAAGCGCGGCGTTAGCCCACGGACGTGATGCATGACAGCGCTGGCCGAGCGCAGGTGCTGTCAACAGCAGCACGGCGGCAACAAAGGCGACGGAGACAATGATGGGAATGACGAGAATGGCGTCCCAGGCAGGAATTGAACCTGCAACCTTCCCCTTAGGAGGGGGATGCTCTATCCAATTGAGCTACTGAGACGCTACGACCGGCAGCGAGCGCTGCACAGCGGGATGGCCAGCATGTTAACCAGCATGCTGGCGTTTGTCATGCCTGAACTGGGCTTTTTCGCGTAATCCTTTTCTGCGGCTGCTATCCTCGCGGTAGCACGCCCTGATTGCGCAGCAGCGAAAGGAATGCAGCGACCGCCGCCTCCAGTGTGGAAGAATTATCCAGCACATGTACCGACGGGTCGGCTGCAGCCTGCAAGCGTGCGCTGCGCGCCAGGCGCTGCTCTACTTCTTCTGTGGTTTCACGGCCCCGGGCCAGCAAGCGCTGGCGCAGCACCTCAGGCTTGACCTGGACCAACACGACCAACAAGTCCGGATAGCGCTCACGGGCCTCTGCCAGATAAGCCCGTGAGCCATTCACCAGCACCGCCCTTCCCGCCGCCAACCACTGATCCACCTGCCGGGGTATGCCATAGTCCAGGCCATTGGCCCGCCAGTGCATGGCAAAAGCACCTTGCGCACGCAGGGTATCAAACTGCTCGGGCGTGACCCCTTGGGCGGCTTCGCCTTTGGCTTCGGCCGAACGGGTGATGACCCGGCGGGCAATTTCTACCCCCGAGACGGCCAGTTGCTCACGCAAAGCGTCGATCAGGGAATCTTTCCCGGAACCCGACGGCCCAACCAGAAATATCAACCGGCCTTTCCCTGATCGGCGGTCGCTTGCGTCATGTTGCATAGCCACTATGCTCTATGGAGGGAACCGGCGCATTCTAGGGTTTTTCCGGGCATTTTTCTGCGTTTTACCAATTGTTGACGGCAAAAGACTGACGGCCAGGCTAGCCAGAGCATGTGAAACTTTTCAAACCAGTGCTCATTTCTGATAATTGGTACTGGCATAAAGCCTTTATCCGGCTCACTATTTGTCACATAATTGACGCCAAGCAAACGGCGACCTTGAGGCAAGATGAGCATCCATTTTTCACTGGCGGTTGAACATTTTGTCGTCGCCACGGTCGTACTTCCATCCCGTGCGGCCAATTTGAGAACCGCTTCCCCTGAACTAAACTCCGGTCAATTTATATGCGCCCAATGAAACAGGCTATTTATTCGAGCCGCACCGCTGACAAGTTCGTCGTCCGCCTGCCAGACGGAATGCGTGAGCGCATTGCCGAGGTAGCGCGCAACCACCACCGCAGCATGAACTCCGAGATTATCGCACGCCTGGAACAGAGCCTTATCCAGGAAGGTGCGCTGGGTGACGAGCTGAGCATGCGCCTGGACAGCCCCGAACTGTCCCTGCATGAGCGCGAGTTGCTGCAGCGTTTCCGCCAACTGTCCCACCGCCAGCAGAACGCTCTGGTCGCCCTCATCGCTCACGATGTGGAAATGGCCGCAGACGCCTCCTGAGGCCTGCACCAAACACAAAAAAGCCAGCGTAAGCTGGCTTTTTTGTGGGCGACTGACTGGCAGCAAACACATGTCCCTGCGGGATTGTTCCCACAGGGAGGATCGGCTTACAACAGGAACACCGTGGCCAGCCCAAGGAAGATGAAGAAACCACCGCTGTCGGTCACAGCAGTGATCATCACGCTCGCCCCCATCGCAGGGTCTCGCCCCAAACGGGCCAATGTCATCGGGATCAGCACGCCCATCAGCGCCGCCAGTAACAGGTTCAAGGTCATCGCTGCGGTCATCACCACCCCCAGCGACCAACTGCCATACAGCCAGAAAGCCACCGCACCGATCACTCCACCCCAAACCAGGCCGTTGATCAGCGACACCGCCAACTCCTTGCGCATCAAGCGACTGGTATTGCCTGGCGACACTTGGTCCAGGGCCATGGCGCGGACGATCATGGTGATAGTCTGGTTACCAGAGTTGCCACCAATACCCGCCACGATCGGCATCAACGCAGCCAACGCCACCAGCTTTTCAATCGAGCCTTCGAACAACCCGATCACTCGCGAAGCAACAAAGGCGGTAATCAGGTTGATGGCCAGCCACGCCCAACGGTTGCGTAACGAACGCCAGACCGAGGCGAAAATATCCTCCTCTTCACGCAGACCCGCCATGTTGAGGACTTCGCTCTCGCTCTCCTCACGGATCAGGTCGACCATTTCGTCGATGGTCAGACGGCCGATCAGGCGTTCGCTCTTGTCCACCACCGGGGCGGATACCAGGTCATAACGCTCGAAAGCCTGCGCTGCATCGTAGGCATCTTCCTCGGGCTGGAAGGAGACAGGGTCGGTCGCCATGACCTCCGCCACCTTCTTTTCCGGGTCGTTGACCAGCAGGCGCTTGATCGGCAATACCCCTTTGAGGATGCCGTCGTAATCGACCACGAACAATTTGTCGGTGTGGTTCGGCAGTTCTTTCAGGCGGCGCAGGTAGCGCAGAACCACTTCCAGGCTGACGTCTTCGCGGATGGTGACCATCTCGAAGTCCATCAACGCACCGACCTGCTCCTCGTCGTAGCTCAGCGCCGAACGTACCCGTTCGCGTTGCTGGGCATCGAGCGTTTCCATCAGCTCATGAACAACGTCACGCGGCAGCTCTGGGGCGAGGTCGGCCAGCTCGTCGGCGTCCATCTCCTTGGCGGCAGCCAGCAGCTCGTGATCGTCCATGTCGGCGATCAGCGATTGGCGAACCGAATCGGAAACTTCCAGCAGGATGTCGCCATCGCGCTCCGAGCGCACCAGCTGCCAGACCGTCAGGCGATCTTCCAGGGGCAAGGCTTCGAGGATGTAGGCGATGTCGGCGGGGTGCAGGTCATCGAGCTTGCGCTGCAGCTCGACGAGGTTCTGGCGGTGGACCAGGTTTTCCACCAGGTCGTTGTGCGCGCCTTCCTGGCGATGGGTCAGGTCTTCGACCATGCGCTGGCGCTGCAGCAGTTCGACCACCTGGGCCAGGCGATCCTGCAGGCTTTCTTGCGCTTTTTTAACTTCTACTTCGGTCATAGGCGAACTCCACTCCCAGCAGCGGAGCACGCCGAGGGAATCAATCGGTCAGATCTTTCTGTATGAATCTTGTTAGCGAGTAACTACTGGGTAAGTCCATGGTGGTTTTCCACAAGCCCCGGCGGGGCTGACGGGCGCAATCATACACTGCTAAAGCTGTCAGATCGCTTAAATTTTTGGCCAGAACAATCGTTTGCGTGATAAAGCTGGGACAACGCTCGAAGCTATCAGTGCGACGGTTGTTATGGATGGGAAAGCACATTCGATTTTTGAGGCCGCGCAGCGGCTCCAAACTACACCGCAATCATTACAGAAGAGCGTAGATCGACATGATCAAGAATTCATTGGCGCACAAACAAAAAGCCCGCTCTATTGAGCGGGCTTTTTGAGGGGGTGTGGCGGACTCAGGAGGATTCGAACCTCCGACCGCTCGGTTCGTAGCCGAGTACTCTATCCAGCTGAGCTATGAGTCCGTGGTGGTAGTTTTAGACCAGGTTACCACTGGTTGACTGAAGTAGCTTTGCAAGCATAACCACTTCAAAAAGTGGCGGACTCAGCAGGATTCGAACCTGCGACCGCTCGGTTCGTAGCCGAGTACTCTATCCAGCTGAGCTATGAGTCCGCATTGGTATTTTTAGACCAGATTACCACTGGTTGTTTGAAGCAGCTTCTAAGCAAAGCCACTTCAAAAGTGGCGGACTCAGGAGGATTCGAACCTCCGACCGCTCGGTTCGTAGCCGAGTACTCTATCCAGCTGAGCTATGAGTCCGTGTCTTGCCGCGCATTATAGGTCGCTGAAACATTTTTGCAAGAACTTTTTCGTTTAAAATCAACTACTTAGCGTTCTTACCGCTTACAGCGCCCTAAGCGAATAATGGCGGTGAAGGGGGGATTCGAACCCCCGATACCCTTATGAGGTATACTCCCTTAGCAGGGGAGCGCCTTCGGCCACTCGGCCACCTCACCGCAACACGAGGCGAATATTAAAGAACCTCTTTCACCTTTGCAACCCTTTTTTTGAAAAAAACTTCAAAAAAATTAAAGGCTTGGCTCTTCATCCTTCTCCTTCTTGATCCGCAGGTAGATTTCCTCGCGGTGAACTGCCACTTCTTTCGGGGCGCTCACGCCAATACGCACCTGGTTGCCTTTGACGCCAAGCACCGTCACGGTGATCTCGCCGTCTCCAATGATCAGGCTCTCGGCGCACCGACGAGTCAGAATCAACATAGCTTTCTCCTTACGCAAAACATTCAGGGGTAACAGTCTTGGATATCGGGCCAGGTCGCGGACGACGACCATGGCCCCGGTTACTCACCGCACAGGGCAGGACAGGGCCTGCGTGGCGAGCAGAAACGCGAAGGGCGCGGCAAGCCGCGCCCTTCCAGGCAGCGCCTTACTCGCCCTGTCGGGCAGGAGCATCCAGCTCGAACGCGGTATGCAGCGCGCGTACGGCCAGCTCCAGGTACTTCTCTTCGAGCACCACCGAAACCTTGATCTCGGAAGTGGAGATCATCTGGATGTTGATGCTCTCCTTGGCCAGGGCTTCGAACATGCGGCTGGCAACACCGGCGTGCGAACGCATGCCAACGCCAACGATCGAGACCTTGGCGATCTTGGTGTCGCCGATCACTTCACGGGCACCGATCTCGCGCGCAGTGTTTTCCAGCACGCTCTGGGCCTTCTCGTACTCGTTGCGGTGCACGGTGAAGGTGAAGTCGGTGGTGTTATCGTGAGCAACGTTCTGCACGATCATGTCGACCTCGATGTTCGAAGCGCTGATCGGGCCGAGGATCTTGAAGGCCACGCCCGGGGTATCCGGCACGCCGCGAATGGTCAGCTTCGCTTCATCACGGTTGAAGGCGATACCGGAAATGATCGGCTGTTCCATGGATTCCTCTTCATCAATGGTAATGAGGGTACCCGGACCCTCCTTGAAGCTGTGCAGCACGCGCAGCGGAACGTTGTACTTGCCGGCGAACTCCACCGAGCGGATCTGCAGCACCTTGGAACCGAGGCTGGCCATTTCCAGCATCTCTTCGAAGGTGATCTTCTCCAGGCGACGAGCCTGTGGCACGACGCGCGGGTCGGTGGTATAGACGCCATCGACATCAGTGTAGATCTGGCACTCATCAGCCTTCAGCGCCGCCGCCAGGGCCACGCCGGTGGTATCAGAGCCACCACGACCCAGGGTAGTGATGCTGCCGTGCTCGTCGACGCCCTGGAAGCCTGCAACCACGACCACGCGACCTTCCTTGAGGTCGGCACGAATCTTCTGGTCGTCGATTTGCAGAATGCGCGCCTTGTTGTGCGAGCTGTCGGTGAGAATACGCACCTGGTTGCCGGTGTAGGACACCGCTGGCACACCACGCTTGATCAAGGCCATGGTCAGCAAGGCAATGGTGACCTGCTCACCGGTCGACACGATCACGTCCAGTTCACGAGGAACCGGCTGATCGGTAATCTGCTTGGCCAGGTCGATCAGACGATTGGTTTCACCGCTCATGGCCGACAGCACAACCACCAGGTCGTCGCCCGCTTCACGGTGCTTCTTGACCTTTTCGGCTACCTGCTCGATCCGCTCGATGGAACCGACAGAGGTGCCGCCAAATTTCTGTACGATCAACGCCATTTCAATGGTGCCTCAGCCCATACAGGGCCCCAAAAAACAATCCAACATGAACGGGTGGACGGGATTGGCCTGTGTGGCCACTAGACCATCCACCCCTTCATCTCAAAGTCCCTGCTCTGCGAATGGCACGGCCAGCGCCAGGGCCTGGTCCAGGGCAGCGACGTCGACGCCACCACCTTGGGCCATGTCCGGACGGCCACCGCCCTTGCCACCCACCGCCGCAGCGGCTTGTTTCATCAGATCGCCAGCCTTGAGTTGGCTGGAGAGGTCCTTGGTCACGCCGGCCACCAGCACAACCTTGCCCTCATGCTCACTGCCCAGCAGGATCACTGCGTGGCCGAGCTTGTTCTTCAGCTGATCGACCAGGGCCAGAAGGGCCTTGCCATCCTGCCCATCCAGGCGGGCGGCGAGGACCTTGGCACCCTTGACCTCAACAGCCGCGTTGGAGAGATCGTCCCCGGCGGCGCTGGCGGCCTTGGCCTGCAGCTGTTCCAGCTGCTTCTCCAGCTGGCGGTTGCGCTCAAGCACAGCCGACAGCTTGTCGATCAGGTTGTCGCGGTTACCTTTCACCAGTTGTGCGGCTTCCTTGACCTGCTCTTCGGCAGCGTTCAGGTAAGCCAGCGCAGCGGCACCGGTTACGGCTTCGATACGGCGCACGCCAGAGGCCACGCCGCCTTCGCTGATGATCTTGAACAGGCTGATGTCACCGGTGCGCTTGGCGTGGATACCGCCGCACAATTCCACCGAAAAATCGCCGCCCATGCTCAGCACACGCACGGTGTCGCCATATTTCTCGCCGAACAGCGCCATTGCACCTTTGGCCTTGGCAGTTTCGATGTCGGTCAGTTCGGTTTCAACGGCAGTGTTCTTGCGCACTTCGCGGTTGACGATGTCTTCCAGCGCCTTGATCTGCTCTGGCTTCACCGCCTCGAAGTGACTGAAGTCGAAACGCAGGCGCTGGCTGTCGACCAGCGAGCCCTTCTGCTGTACATGCTCGCCCAGCACCTGGCGCAGCGCTTCGTGCAGCAGGTGAGTGGCGGAGTGGTTCAACGAGGTAGCGTGTTGCACCTCTGCATCGACCTTGGCCTCGACTGGCGAACCGATCACCAGCGCGCCGCTGGCAACCACGCCGTGGTGCAGGAAGGCACCGCCGGTCTTGGTAGTGTCGCGCACGTCAAAGCGTGCAGCGCCAGCCTGCAGGAAGCCGGTGTCGCCAATCTGGCCGCCGGATTCGGCGTAGAACGGTGTGCGGTCGAGCACGACCACGCCCTGCTCGCCTTCACCCAGTTGGTCGACGGACTGGCCGTCCTTGTACAAGGCGATGATCTTGCCCTGGCCTTCAGTGGCATCGTAGCCGAGGAACTCGGTGGCGCTGTCGACCTTCACAAGGCTGTTGTAATCCATGCCGAAGGCGCTGGCGGAACGGGCACGCTCACGCTGGGCGTCCATTTCACGCTCGAAGCCGGCTTCGTCGATAGTCAGCTCACGCTCACGCGCGATGTCGGCAGTCAGGTCCATCGGGAAGCCATAGGTGTCGTACAGCTTGAACACCACGTCGCCCGGTACCACGTCGCCTTTCAGCTGGGCCAGGTCCTGCTCGAGGATGCGCAGGCCCTGCTCCAGGGTTTTGGCGAACTGCTCTTCTTCGGCCTTGAGCACCCGCTCGATGTGCGCTTGCTGGCTCTTCAGCTCTGGGAAGGCTTCGCCCATTTCAGCGGCCAGTGCGGCAACGATCTGGTAGAAGAAGCTGCCCTTGGCGCCCAGCTTGTTGCCATGACGGCAAGCGCGGCGAATGATGCGGCGCAGCACGTAGCCACGGCCTTCGTTGGACGGCAGCACGCCATCCGCAATCAGGAAACCGCACGAACGGATGTGGTCTGCGACCACTTTCAGCGAGGCCTGGCCGTCATTGCTGCAACCGATGACCTTGGCTGCGGCAGCCAGCAGGTTCTGGAACAGGTCGATCTCGTAGTTCGAATGCACGTGCTGCAGCACGGCGCTGATGCGCTCCAGGCCCATGCCGGTGTCCACCGACGGCGCTGGCAGCGGGTGCAATACGCCGTCGGCGGTGCGGTTGAACTGCATGAAGACGTTGTTCCAGATCTCGATGTAGCGGTCACCGTCTTCTTCTGGCGAACCGGGTGGGCCGCCCCAGATATCCGCGCCGTGATCGTAGAAAATCTCGGTGCACGGGCCGCACGGGCCGGTATCGCCCATGGTCCAGAAGTTGTCGGAGGCGTACGGGGCGCCCTTGTTATCGCCGATGCGCACCATGCGCTCGGCCGGCACGCCGACTTCCTTGGTCCAGATGTCGTAGGCTTCGTCGTCGGTGGCGTAGACGGTGACCCAGAGCTTTTCTTTGGGCAGGTTCAGCCACTGCTCAGAGGTCAGGAAGGTCCAGGCGAAGGTAATGGCGTCGCGCTTGAAATAGTCGCCGAAGCTGAAGTTACCCAGCATTTCGAAGAAGGTGTGGTGACGCGCGGTGTAACCGACGTTTTCCAGGTCGTTGTGCTTGCCACCGGCACGCACGCACTTCTGGCTGCTGACAGCACGCGTGTAGGCGCGCTTCTCCGCACCGAGGAAGCAGTCCTTGAACTGGTTCATGCCTGCGTTGGTGAACAGCAGGGTCGGGTCGTTGTTCGGGATCAGCGAACTGGAGGCGACTCGGGTATGTCCCTGCTCTTCGAAGAAGCGAAGGAAGGCTTCACGGATTTCTGCGCTTTTCATAGGTTCTTCCACGGAAACGGCGGCCCTGTTGGGCAAACGCGTCGACGAAACGACGGCAAAGGGCCGCATTATATCGGTCCTGCAGTCTCGATGCAGTGTGTTTATACGATAGAAGCCATCGTTTGGACGGTTTTTCGGGCTACGCAAACGAAAACGACATGACCGGATGCTAAATCCTGTGTTTCGCCACTGGCAAGCCAATTACCGCTCAAGGGAAGGGAAAATGGAACAGGCGGTGAATTAAAAGGTTTTCATCATGGACAGGATCCGAAATCGTGTCGCCTGCTTCGCGGGTAAACCCGCTCCTACGGGCACGGCGCCACATTGAGACCTTGCACATATCTCGTAGGAGCGGGTTCACCCGCGAAACAGGCGACACCGGTCTCACCCCAGGTGCTGCCCCGAATCCGGCACGATCAGAATGCCGGCGCGCAAGCCATTCTTGACCTTGGGGTTGGGGAAGATGATGCGTGCGCCCTCCTCCTCGACCACCCAGCGCATCTCGGCCAGGTCTTCAGCCAGCAGGTAACCCTTGCTCAGCTCGGAGAAGTTTTCGATGTCCGCCGGCAGGTGCAGATGGAAACTGTCGCTGTGCTTGATGACTTCTCGGGAAACCCTGAACAGTTGCAGGCCATCCAGCGAACTTTCGTCCTCTGGCTCGGTAGCCTCGATGATGCGGACCAACCGCTCTTCGAGCTTGTCGAGGTTGACCTGCTCGTTCTGGCCGAACGGACGGGCCTTGCCCAGCTCCAGGGTGAAGGCTTCAGCCTCAAGCTGTTCGTAGGTGAATGCGCTGAAGGTGATGGACGACTTGCTTTGCAGCAACACCGCTTCCATACCTGCCGCCGCCAGGCGCGCCAGTTCGCGACGGGAGTGCTTGCGCCCCTCTTTATAAGGGTACAAGGCGAACTGCTCGATCTTAGAACCGCGGATGGCAGTATGCAGGTCGTAATGCAGGCGGTTGCGCCCCGGTTTGCTGAAAAACACCCGGGCAAACTGCTCCAGCTCGGCAGCACGCAATGCTTCGAAGCCGCTGGACAGCTCATGGCGGCCATTGAACAAGCGGTTGATGTCCTGTTCGATAAAGCGCTCACCCTTGCGGATCGCTGGCGGGTTGCCGAACAGGAACAGCACTCTAGCCCTGGGTTTGATCTTGCCGTTGGCCACGCCGTGCAGCAGCCGCTCGAGCAATTCGATCGGCGCTGTTTCGTTGCCATGAATGCCGGCGGACAACAGCAAGTCCAGCCCGCAGTCTTCGCTTTCGGCCGGACGCACTTCGAGCGCGCCCTCCCCCAGCCACCGCAAACGCGCGCCCTTGGGTGTCACTTGGGTCTTCTCGGCCGGTTCGTGATCGGTGAGGGTCAGCTCAAGCAATTTGCCAAGGGCGAGCATAGGTGCTTCCTTAGTGGTGGTGACCGCAGTCAGGGCCATGAACGTGATCGTCGTCTTCGCCAAGCTCTGCCGGTTCCATTTCCAGCTGCAGGCTGACCAGGTTGGTGGCCATCGGGCGTAGCAGCAAGTTGGCATACTCAGTGTCGTCTTCCTCGACATCCACGCCGATCAGCAACTGGCCACGGCCATCCTGCTGAATCCACACTTCCTTGCCTTGCCAGACCACAGCAAAGCGGGTGCAGGAAGTTTCCAGCTGGGTGCCGTCTTCATCTTCGAGGATCAGGCGCAAGGCGTCGGTCATTACAGAGTCTCTCTTCAAGGTTGGCGTTGGAACGGATACACCGAGCCCAACTTCAGGATCTGGGTCAATTCGTCCAGTGCCGTACGGCACTCCACCAGCAGTTGCGGGTCAGCCAGGTCAGCTTCGCCAAGGCGATCGCGGTAGTGCCTGTCCACCCACTGCAGCAGCGTGTCATACAGCGAGGCCGTCATGATAACGCCTTGGTTGACCGCCGCCAGTTCCGATTCCTTCAAAGCCACGCGCAAACGCAGGCAGGCTGGGCCGCCGCCGTTTTGCATGCTCTGCTTGAGGTCGAACACCTTGACCTCCTTCACCGGGCCTCCCTGGCTGGTCAACTGGCCGAGATAAGCCCAGACCCGCTCGTTGTTGCGGCACTCTTCCGGCACGACCAACAGCATGGAACCATCGTCGCGGCTCAGCAGCTGGCTGTTGAACAGGTAGGAACGCACCGCATCCTCCACCGCTACCGCGGCCCTGGGCACGCAGATGGCCTGGAAGTTGCCACCCTTGCTGGCCAGTTTAGCTCGCAACTGCCCAAGTACCGCGTCGGTCTCGAGGAACGCGTCCTCGTGGTAGAACAGCACTTCGCCGTTACCCACCGAAATCACATCATTGTGGAACACGCCCTGGTCGATCACCGACGGGTTCTGTTGAGCGTAGACCACACCGTCATCGCTCAGGCCGTGCAGCCGGGCCACAGCCTGCGAGGCCTCCAGGGTTTGCCGGGCCGGGTACTTCTGTGGCGCCGGGTAACGGCTGTCGAAAGCGCTGCGGCCGTAGACAAAGAACTCCACACCAGGCTCGCCATAGGCGCGGCAGAAGCGCGTGTGGTTGGCCGCACCCTCATCACCGAACTGTGCCACGGCAGGTAGCGCGCCGTGGTGGGCAAAGTGCCTGTCGTTGTTGAACATGGCGCCCAGCACGCGGCTGGTGGTCGGGTGCTCGATGCTGCGGTGATATTTGCAGTTGAGGTTGGCCGCGGTGAAGTGCACGCGACCGTCAGCAGTGTCGGCACTCGGGCTGACTGTCGCGGCGTTGGCCACCCACATGCTCGAGGCCGAGCAACTGGCCACCAGCAACGGCATGGCCTCGCGGGCGGCGCGCTGGATAACTTCGGCATCGCTACCACTGAACCCCAGGCGGCGCAGCGCCGCCACGTCCGGGCGCTCTTGTGGCGCCAGAACACCCTGCTTGAAGCCCATGTCGGCCAGCGCTTTCATCTTCGCCAGGCCCTGGCGCGCTGCCTCACGCGGGTTGGACCCCTGCTGGCTGTTGCTCTGCGAAGCCACGTTACCGTAAGACAGGCCGCCATAGTTGTGGGTAGGCCCCACCAGGCCATCAAAATTCACTTCATAGGATTTCATCGGCTAGGCTCCGTGACCTGTTGTTATAGGGTGACGCCCGGCGTCAGGGTCGCCGGCAAGGCAAGGCTGGCGGTCTCCAGCGAAGCCACGGGGTAAGCGCAGTAGTCGGCTGCGTAATAGGCACTGGCGCGATGGTTGCCACTGGCTCCCACACCACCGAACGGCGCGCTGCTGGCAGCCCCCGTCAGCTGTTTGTTCCAGTTGACGATGCCCGCGCGACTGCGCAGCCAGAAGTACTGGTAGCGGGCTCGCGAATCAGACAATAAGCCAGCGGCCAGGCCATACTGGGTATTGTTGGCTTCATCGATGGCAGCATCGAAGTCGGCGTAGCGGATCACCTGCAACAGCGGGCCGAAAAACTCTTCGTCCGGGCGGTCAGCCACGGCGGTGACATCGACAATGCCCGGAGTCAGCAATGCGGCATCGGCCTGTGGCTGGGTCATTTCCAGCAGTTTCACGCCACCTTTGGCGGCCAGTTCGGCCTGGGCCGCAAGCAGCGCCCGAGCCGCCTGCAGCGAAATCACCGAGCCCATGAAAGGCGCCGGCTGCTCATCGAACGCCCCCACCGTGATGGTTTTGCACACCTCGACCAGGCGCGCGATCAGCGCATCGCCCCAGGCGCCTTGCGGTACCAGCAGGCGCCGCGCGCAGGTGCAGCGCTGGCCAGCGGAAATGAACGCCGACTGGATAATGGTATACACCGCCGCGTCGAGGTCCTTGACCTCGTCCACCACGAGCGGGTTGTTACCCCCCATTTCCAGGGCCAGAATCTTGTCTGGGCGGCCTGCGAACTGTTGATGCAGCAGGTTGCCGGTACGGCTGGAGCCGGTGAAGAACAGGCCATCGATACCTGGGTTGGCGGCCAGAGCCACACCGGTTTCGCGTGCGCCCTGCACCAGGCTCAGCACACCCGCCGGCAGGCCGGCAGCAATCCAGCAGTTAACGGTAAGCTCAGCGACCTTGGGGGTCAGCTCGCTGGGTTTGAACACCACGCAGTTGCCTGCCAGCAGCGCCGGCACGATATGGCCATTGGGCAGGTGCCCGGGGAAGTTGTAGGGGCCGAACACTGCCACGACGCCGTGAGGCTTGTGCCGCAGCACAGCCGTGGCATCGGCCAGCGGGCCACTCTTTTCGCCGGTGCGCTCGCGGTAGCTCTGTACCGAAATCGCCACCTTGTTGATCATGCTGGTGACTTCAGTCGCAGATTCCCACAGCGGCTTTCCGGTTTCCTCGCCAATGCACTGGGCCATGGCTTCGGCATGCACTTTCAACTGCGCGGCAAACTTCTCCAGCACATCGATACGTGCCTCCAGGCTCAACTGCGCCCAGGCCGGGAAAGCCTGCCGCGCAGCCTGCACGGCAGCGTCGACCTGGCTGGCGTCAGCGCCCTGCCCTTGCCAGATCACGGCCTGTGTCACCGGATTGAGCGACTGCAGGGTTTCACCCTGGCCGGCCTGCCAACTGCCTGCGATGTAATGCGTGGTCATTTACTGGGCCTCCCGGCTGGCCGACAGCGGCACCGCACGCACATTGTCGCCGACGCCCATGCGCAAGCGCTTGGCGGTCAACGGGTCGACCACCAGAGTACCGGCAGCCAACCGTGCAGGTGCAGCAGTGATACGGCAGTCGTCGCGCTTGCGGTTGTGGATGATGAAAGGGGTCGCGTCATCGCCTGGCGTACCGATCGCCAGCACCAGGGTCTGGCTCTCGCGCACGGCGCGGATCTTGGCAGTGTCACATTCGATGGCCGGGCCGGCGTCGAAGATGTCGACGTAGCCCTGGTAGTTGAAGCCTTCCTGCTTGAGCATGGCCAACGCCGGCTCGGTGTCTTTGTGCACGCGGCCGATCACGTTGCGCGCGGCCTCGGACAGGAAGCAAGTGTACAGCGGGAACTTGGGCATCAGCTCGGCGATGAACGACTTGTTGCCCACGCCGGTGAGGTAGTCGGCCTGGCTGAACTCCATCTTGAAGAAATGACGACCCAGGCTTTCCCAGAACGGTGAACGGCCCTGCTCGTCAGACATGCCGCGCATCTCGGCAATGATTTTCTTGCCAAAAAGCTCCGGGAACTCGGCAATGAACAGCATACGCGCGCGCGACAGCAGGCGGCCATTGAGGCCGGAGCGGTGGTCGCTGCGCAGGAACAGCGAGCACAGCTCGGAGTTGCCAGTCAGGTCGTTGGCCAGGAACAGCGTCGGGATTTCGCGGTAGATCTTCAGCTCCTGCGAGGCGCTGACCGTCAGGCCGACCCGATAGTTGTACCAGGGCTCACGCAGGCCGACGGCGCCGGCGATGGCGCTGATGCCCACCACCAGACCTTCGTCGTTTTCCAGCACGAACAGGTAATCGGTGTCGCCACGCTCAGCCTCGCCACGAAAGCTTTTTTCCGCCCAACCAACGCGATGCCCCAGGCGCTCTTCGTTGGCCGGCAGCGTGGTCAGCCCGGTGGTGCCGGTGCTGCGTGCCAATTCGATCAACGCAGGCAAATCGCTGCTGCGTACAGGACGAACGATCATGCTATCTCCTTGTGCGGCGGCATCGGCCGCCGCGAAACTCTGCTAACGCATCAATCCCGAAACGTCTGTTGCCAGACCTCAAACCGCAACCAGGCGCACGCTGGCGCCCTCGCCCACGCCCAGCGCGTCGGCTGCAGCCACGCTCAGGCTGACCGGTTTGCCAGGCACCCAGTCCAGGTCCAGCAACACCGCGCGGTAGTCCTGCAACAGGCCGTTGCACACCAGGTACGGGCGCCCGCCTTTGACCGGGGCCTCTTCGATCTTCACCGGTACAACCCGGCTCTGGGCGATCGAGCGAATGCCAGAGGTGCGCGCATGCAGGGTCGGGCCGCCGTCGAAAATGTCGATGTAGTGCTCGGTCTCGAAGCCTTCGCGCATGAGTATGTCGAAGGTGATCTGTGCCCGCGGATGTACCTGGCCCATGGCTTCCTGCGCCAGGTCTGGCAGCAACGGCACGTAGATCGGGTAATGCGGCATCAGCTCGGCGAGAAAGGTACGGCTCTTCAGGCCGCACAGGCGCTCGGCGTCGGCATAGTTGAGGTCGAAGAAGTTGCGGCCGATGGCGTCCCAGAACGGTGATTCACCCTGCTCGTCGCTGAAGCCGACAATCTCGGTCACCACTGAATCGGCGAAACGCTCCGGGTGCGCGGCCATGAACAGCAGTCGGCCGCGCGAGTTGAGCTCGGCCCAGCCACTGTTCACCAGCTCCGGCGCCACATAGAAGCTGGTCAGCAGGCTGTTGCCGGTCAGATCGTGACACAGCGACAGCACATGGATCTTGTTGTGTATCTTCAGCTCGCGTGAGGCGTGCACGAATGTTTCGTTACGAAAACTGTAGAACGGCTCGGAGTACCCGGCCGAAGCGACGATGGCCGAGCAGCCGGCCAGCTTGCCCGTTTCGCTGTCTTCGAGCACGAAAAAGTAACTCTCTTCACCGTTGAAGCTGACCTCGGCGGCGAAGGATGTCTCAGAGGCGGCAATCTTGTCGCCCAGACGAGCAGTGTCGTCCGGCAGCGAGGTGACACCAATGGGGCTGTCTGCAGCCATGCGCTGCACGTCGTTCAGATCAGCCATTTGCGCGGGGCGCATCACCAGCATGGTGTCACTCCTTTGGAATACGGGCCGTTCACGGCGGCACGGAAAAACGGCAGGCGCCCAGGCACCTGCACTGGAATCGGGTATCGCCGGCCCGGTTCAGCCTCGTGCCGAGGCTGGGCCGGGGCCGGCGAAAGGACCGCTGGCGGATCAGCCTTTGGTCAGTGTGGCCACAGCGCGTTCGAAGCGATCCAGGCCTGCGTCGATGTCGGCGTCTTCAACCACCAGACTTGGCGCGAAGCGGACCACGTCCGGGCCGGCCTGCAGCACCATCACGCCTTCTTTCTCGGCAGCGTTGAGCACGTCCTTGGCCTTGCCTTGCCAGGCCTCGGCCAAGACGCAGCCCAGCAGCAAGCCAACGCCACGCACCTGGCTGAACAGGCCGTACTGCTGTCCGATCTGCTCCAGGCGGGTTTTGAAGCGCTCGTGCTTTGCCTTGATACCGGCCAGGGTTTCCGGGGTGTTGACCACATCCAGCACAGCGCAGGCAACGGCGCAGCCCAGCGGGTTGCCGCCATAAGTGGTGCCGTGGGTACCAACGGCCAGGTGCTTGGCCAGCTCGGTGGTGGTCAGCATGGCGCCAATCGGGAAGCCGCCGCCCAGGCTCTTGGCACTGGTCAGAATGTCCGGGGTCACGCCGTAGTGCTGGTAGGCATACAGCGAGCCGGTACGGCCCACGCCCGTCTGCACTTCGTCGAAGATCAGCAGAGCGTTGTGCTCGTCACACAACTTGCGCGCGCCTTCCAGGTAGGCCTTGTCGGCCGGCACCACGCCGCTCTCGCCCTGGATCGGCTCGATCACCACGGCGCAGGTCTTGTCGGAAATCTGTGCCTTCAACGCTTCCAGGTCGTTGTACGGCACATGGCTGATACCGGTGATCTTCGGGCCAAAGCCATCGGAGTACTTCGGCTGGCCACCCACGCTGACGGTAAACAGGGTGCGACCGTGGAAGCTGTTCACGGTGGCGATGATTTCGTGCTTTTGCGGACCGAAGCGGTCATGCGCCACACGACGGGCCAGCTTGAAAGCGGCCTCGTTGGCCTCGGCGCCGGAGTTGCAGAAGAACGCGCGATCGGCAAAAGTGGCGTCCACCAGCTTGTGGGCCAGGCGCAGGGCCGGCTCGTTGGTGAACACGTTGGATACGTGCCAGAGGGTGTTGGCCTGTTCAGTCAGGGCCTTGACCAGTGCCGGATGGCAGTGGCCCAGGGCATTGACCGCGATGCCGCCGGCAAAATCGATCAGCTCGCGACCCGACTGGTCCCAGACACGGGAACCCTCGCCTCGCACAGGAATGAAGGCCGCCGGAGAATAGTTGGGGACCATCACCTGGTCGAAATCGGCACGTTGCACCGGGGCTTGCTCAACGGACATCTGAGTCTCCTGAAGAGGAACGCTGGCCTGGAAGTGGCGAGCGATGGGGGGATTGTAAGGACTGATCCGCGCCTGTCCTTGCGGCCAAGCGACAACTTGTTACAGCGCAAAACCCAGTTTTGACAAGGCTTTCGGCAATGCGACAAACACTGTCGCAATCGCGCAGTGTACGGGAGAGAGGGGGCTGGGTGAACGGGTGTTCACACAGGTTTGTGAGGGGGCGGGATGTACGGGTGTTCACACAGGATTGTGAGGGGGACAGGATGTACGGGTGTTCACATAGGATTGTGAGGGGGCAGGATGTACGGCGATGTTGATGTGTTGACGGGGAGATCGAGCGCCGCCCGCGCGGCGCTTCGCGGGTAAACCCGCTCCTACGTTCGTTTCGGGCCAGTCCATCCTGTGCCTGGCGCGCGCGACCGCCTTGTTGGTACGACGCGATATCGAGATAGGCACCCAGGCGTTCGCGCGCAAATGCCACAGGCATAACTGGCCCGAAACAAACGTAGGAGCGGGTTTACCCGCGAAGCGCCGCGTGGGCGGCGCTCGATTTGCGCCCCAATACCACCCCCAAGGCATACACCCCGAACCCACCCGAAATCTCAGCCCTTTTCAGCCGGCGCCGAGCTCAACTCAAACGGGCTGCTGCTGCGTCGCTGATTACGGTCTTCCCGCGGCGTGGCACCAAAGAAGTTGCGGTAGGCACTGGAAAAATGCGGCCCCGAGGAAAAACCACAGGACAGCCCGATCTGGATGATCGACTTGCTGGTCTGCATCAGCATCTGCCGCGCCTTGTTCAACCGCAACTCCAGGTAGTACTGGCTGGGCACGCGGTTCAGGTACTGTTTGAAGATACGCTCCAACTGCCGACGCGACACACACACATGCTGGGCAATCTCGTCGGTGGTCAGCGGCTCTTCGATGTTGGCTTCCATCAGCAACACCGCCTGAGTCAGCTTGGGATGACTCGAACCCAGGCGGTTCTGCAGCGGGATACGCTGGCGCTCGCCACCCTCGCGGATGCGCTCGACCACCAGCTCTTCCGACACAGCCCCAGCCAGCTCAGCCCCGTGATCGCGCGCCAGCACCGCCAGCAACAGGTCGGTCACGGCCATACCACCGCAGGCGGTCAGACGGTCGCGATCCCAGTCGAACAGGTGGCTGGTGGCGATGACCTTGGGGAAGCGTTCGGCAAAGTCATCCTGCCAGCGCCAGTGCACGGCTGCCCGGTAACCATCGAGCAGGCCCAGCATTGCCAGCGGATATACCCCGGCCGACAGGCCACCGATCAGGCAGCCACTGCGCGCCAGCTGCTTGAGCGCCGTCGAGAAGGCAGCCCCCATCGCCGCAGGCGGCTCGTCGGCCAGCAGAAACAGCTTGTGGCAACCCTCCAGGCGGCCGAGCCACGGCTCGCCCGGCAGGCGCCAGGCGCCTTCCTGCGCAGGCTCAGCCTGCAGGAAGACCAACTCGTAGACCACATCCGGATGCACCCGCTGCGCCACCAGCAACACTTCCTCGGCCAACGCCAGGGTCAAGGGCCTGGTGCTGGGCCAGATGAGAAAACCGATTCGCTGGGTGGTCATAGGGTACGGTCCGAAACCTGAGGTCGTTCGAGTCTGTGCGCCGGGTCAGGCTGCGCTCGCCGCGCAGCATGCCCTATTCTGGTGCAAAAATGCAGCTTTTACTTCAGGCTGCCGGAGAGGAACTGCTTCAGGCGCTCCGACTGCGGGTTGGCCAGCACTTCACGCGGGCAGCCGGTTTCCTCCACCAGGCCTTTGTGCAGGAATACCAACTGGTTGGACACCTCGCGAGCAAAGCCCATTTCGTGGGTCACCACCACCATGGTCCGACCTTCCTGGGCCAGCGCCTGCATCACCTTGAGCACATCACCCACCAGCTCAGGGTCAAGCGCCGAGGTCGGCTCGTCGAACAGCATGACCTCCGGCTCCATGGCCAATGCCCGGGCAATTGCCACACGTTGTTGCTCACCACCCGACATATGCCCGGGGAAGGCATCCTTGCGGTGGGCAACGCCGACCTTGGCCAGGTAGTGCTCGGCCTTCTCCAGGGCTTCCTTGCGGTTCACTCCCAGCACGTGCACCGGCGCTTCGATGATGTTCTCAAGCGCAGTCATGTGCGACCACAGGTTGAAGTGCTGGAACACCATCGACAGGCGTGAGCGCATGCGCTGCAATTGACGTGGGTCGGCGGCCTTCAGTGCGCCATCCTTGCCGGCGACCAGCTTCAGCTCTTCGTTGTTGAGCAGGATCTTGCCGGCGTGCGGCTGCTCCAGCAGGTTGATGCAGCGCAGGAAGGTCGACTTGCCCGAACCGCTGGAGCCGATGATGCTGATGACGTCGCCGGCCTTGGCCGCCAGCGACACGCCCTTGAGCACTTCGTGGCTGCCGTAGCGCTTGTGCAGGTCTTGGACTTCGAGTTTGTACATGCTGTCGATTCTCACAAAGCGGTCAGTGCTTGCGCGGCGCCAGGTAGCCGAGCCAGCGGCGTTCGGCCATCTTGAACAGGCGCACCAGAATGAAGGTCAGGCACAGGTAGAACACGCCCGCCGTGATATAGGCCTCGAAAGGCAGGTAGTACTGGGCATTGACCGTGCGCGCAGCACCGGTGATGTCGATCAGGGTAACGATCGACGCCAGGCTGGTGGTCTGCAGCATCATGATCACTTCATTGCTGTACTGCGGCAGTGCCCGACGCAGTGCCGATGGCAGCAGGATGCGGCGGTACATTTTCATGCGCGACATGCCCATGGCCTTGGCGGCCTCGATCTCGCCATGCGGCGTGGCCTTGAGGCTGCCGGCAATGATTTCGGCGGTATAGGCACTGGTATTGATGCCGAACGCCAGGCAGGCGCAGAAGGTGGCACTGGACAGCAGCGGCCAGAAGATACTCTCGCGCACCGCTTCGAACTGGGCCAGGCCGTAGTAGATCAGGAACAGCTGCACCAGCATCGGCGTGCCACGGATGACGTAGGTGTACAGCCATGCAGCAAGGTTGACCACCGGCTGCCTGGATACTCGCATCAGGCCCAGTGGCACAGCCGCCAACAGGCCGAAGAAAAGCGAAATCGCCAGCAGCTTCAGGGTGGTCAGCAGGCCGCCGAAGTACATCGGCAGCGCTTCCCAGACGACGTTGTAGTCGAAAATCATAGTTCAGCCACCTTGACGCCCACCGAGTAGCGGCGTTCCAGATACTTCAGGGCCAGCAGCGAGACACTGGTCAGCACCAGGTACAGCGCCGCCACTGCCAGGAAGAAGGTGAAGGGTTCGCGGGTGGCGTCAGCCGCCTGCTTGGCCTTGAACATCATGTCCTGCAGGCCGACGACTGAAATCAGTGCAGTAGCCTTGGTCAGCACCAGCCAGTTGTTGGTGAAGCCCGGTATGGCCAGGCGGATCATTTGCGGCACCTGGATGCGGAAGAACACTTGGCGGGGGCTCATGCCATACGCCACGCCCGCCTCGGCCTGGCCCTTGGGAATACCCAGGAAGGCCCCGCGGAAGGTCTCCGAGAGGTAGGCGCCAAAAATGAAGCCAAGCGTACCGATACCCGCAACCAGCGGGTTCAGGTCGATGTAGTCGTCGTAGCCGAGCAGCGGCGCCACCCGGTTGATGATGTCCTGCCCGCCGTAGAAGATCAGCAGGATCAGGACCAGGTCCGGAATACCACGAATCACCGTGGAATACAGATCGCCCAGCCAGGCCAGCCAGCGCACTGGCGACAAACGCAGCGCCACACCGATCAGGCCGAGCACGATGGCCAGGGCCATCGACGACAGGGCGAGCTGCAGCGTCAGCCACGCCCCGTCGAGGATGACTGCCCCGTAGCCTTTCAACATGATGAGGTCCTCGACCTAGAGAATGAAAAATGGTGCAAACCTCAGAGCCTCTGCTGTTTGCACCATTGCACAGGTGAAACCCGACGTCTTACTTCGAGTCTGGACCGTAGATGTCGAAATTGAAGTACTTGCTCTCGATTTCTTTGTACTTGCCGTTGGCACGGATGGCGTCGATAGCCGCGTTGATGCGGTCGACATTCGCCTTGTCACCCTTGCGTACGGCGATACCGATACCGTCACCGAAGTACTTGGCATCGGTGAAGGCCGGACCTACGAACGCGAAGCCCTTGCCGGCATCAGTCTTGAGGAAGCCGTCTTCCAGCAGGGTGGCGTCAGCCACGGTGCCGTCGAGACGACCCGCAGCGACGTCCAGGTAGATTTCGTTCTGGGTACCGTAAGGCACCACGGTGGCACCTTTGGCACCCAGCACTTCCTTGGCGAAGCGGTCGTGAATGGAGCCGCGCTGCACGCCGATCCTCTTGCCTTTCAGTTCATCGAGGCTGTCGCTGACGGTAGTGCCGCCCTTCATGACCAGGCGCGCCGGAGTCAGGTAGTAGCGCTTGGTGAAGTCGACCGACTTCTTGCGGTCATCGGTGATCGACATGGACGACAGGATAGCGTCGATCTTGCGCACCTTCAGCGCCGGGATCAGGCCGTCGAATTCCTGCTCGACCCAGGTGCACTTGGTTTTCATCTCTTCGCACAGGGCGTTGCCGATATCGTAGTCAAAGCCGGCAATGCTGCCGTCAGGTTGCTTGAAGGCGAAGGGTGGGTAAGCAGCTTCGATACCGATTTTCAGCGGTTTTTCATCAGCCTGCGACACCAGGGAAAACACAGACAGCGCCAGGGCGCCAAGCAGTGCGAGCTTCTTCATCAGGTAACTCCATCGGTACGGGGCAATACAAGGCAGGTAACGGCTGCCCGATATGCGAATGAGTACAACGCGAGCCGCGCAGGGTTCGACCAAGGCCGCATACCACGAGCGAGTGAGTGGCATTTTAACGACAGCCCGGTAGTCGATATTTCTTCAAAGCGACAACTACTTATAGAAGCGCCTGAAACCGCCGCGAGCGATGTTGACAGCCAGTGCAGAATATGCCATGGCGCAAGAAATAGAACCTATAGACCTAGCAATTCCTGGGCCTATTATTGGCAAAGCCTTGTACGACGGCAAGTGTAGCGTGCCGTGATGCACAAAATGGCGACCCCGACGCACCGAAACGGGCCGGAATTGTTTCCTCGCGCCCCGAACCTGTGCAGGGCCGGTGACAGAACAGTTACCGATGATTGTCGGGTAACAATGCAAAAGCGGGCTTGCCCGCGAATGCATGAGATCAGGAGACAGCTTAGCCTGAACTGACGCATTCGCGGGCAAGCCCGCTCCTACAGGGGGTATTGCCGGCGAGGGAATTAGGCCGAAGCCAGGCTCATCGCCTTGTGGGTATCGATCAGGTGCTGCACCACACTCGGGTCGGCCAAGGTCGAGATATCGCCCAGCGCGTCGTATTCACCGGTGGCAATCTTGCGCAGGATGCGGCGCATGATCTTGCCCGAACGGGTCTTCGGCAGCCCCGGCGCCCACTGGATCACATCCGGCGAAGCAATCGGACCGATCTCCTTGCGCACCCAGTTCTTCAGTTCCAGGCGCAATTGCTCGCTGGCCTCGATGCCGGCATTGAGGGTGACATACACATAGATGCCCTGCCCTTTGATGTCATGCGGCACGCCAACCACTGCAGCCTCGGCAACCTTCGAGTGCGCGACCATGGCGCTTTCGATCTCGGCAGTCCCCATGCGGTGGCCGGACACGTTGAGCACGTCATCCACACGGCCGGTAATCCAGTAGTAACCATCCTCGTCACGGCGCGCACCGTCGCCGGTGAAGTACATGCCACGGAAGGTCTTGAAGTAGGTGTCGACGAAGCGGTCGTGGTCGCCGTACAGCGAACGCGACTGACCCGGCCAGGAGTCGAGGATTACCAGGTTGCCTTCGGCAGCACCGTCGATCAGGTTGCCCAGGTTATCGACCAGTGCCGGCACCACCCCGAAGAACGGACGGGTCGCCGAACCCGGCTTGAGGGCAGTGGCGCCAGGCAGCGGACTGATCAGGATGCCGCCGGTCTCGGTCTGCCACCAGGTATCGACGATCGGGCAACGCTCCTTGCCTACGGTCTTGTAGTACCAGTTCCAGGCCTCAGGGTTGATCGGCTCACCCACCGACCCCAGCAGGCGCAGGCTGGAACTGTCGGCACCCTCAACAGCTGCCTGCCCTTCCGCCATCATGGCGCGAATGGCAGTTGGCGCTGTGTAGAGGATGTTGACCTTGTGCTTGTCGACGATCTTCGATACGCGGGTAATGTCCGGGTAGTTCGGCACACCCTCGAACAGCAAGGTGGTGGCGCCGTTGGCCAGCGGGCCGTAGACGATATAGCTGTGGCCGGTGACCCAACCGACGTCGGCCGTGCACCAGTACACCTCGCCCGGGCGGTAATCGAATACGCGTTCATGGGTCAGCGCGGCGTAAACCAGGTAACCGCCTGTGGTGTGCAGCACGCCCTTCGGTTTGCCGGTGGAGCCGGAGGTGTAAAGGATGAACAGCGCCTCTTCAGCACCCATTTCTTTGGGTGCGCAGTGGCTGGAGGCCACTTTCATCAGGTCTTCGTACCAGATGTCGCGGTGCTGGTGCCAGGCAATGTCGCCACCGGTGCGCTTGCACACGATGATTTTCTGCACGCTGCTGGTTTCAGGGTTGGTCAGCGCCAGGTCGACGTTGGCCTTGAGCGGAGTACGACGACCACCACGCACGCCCTCATCGGCAGTGATCACCACCTTGGACTCGCAGTCGATGATGCGACCAGCCAGCGCCTCGGGCGAGAAGCCACCGAACACCACCGAGTGAATCGCACCAATGCGGGCACAGGCCAGCATGGCGACCACAGCTTCAGGGATCATCGGCATGTAGATGGTGACCACGTCACCACGATGCACATCCTGGCCACGCAGGGCGTTGGCGAACTTGCAGACCTGCTCGTGCAACTCGCGGTAGGTGATGTTGCGGTGCTCGGAAGGGTCGTCACCTTCCCAGATGATGGCCAACTGGTCACCGCGCTCTTCAAGGTGGCGGTCCAGGCAGTTGGAGGAAACGTTCAGAGTGCCGTCAGCGAACCATTTGATATCGACATGGTGGTCGTCGAAGGAGGTCTGCTTGACCTTGGTGAACGGCTTGATCCAGTCGATACGCTGGGCCTGCTCGCGCCAGAAGCCGTCCGGGTTGATCACCGATTGCTGGTACATGGCCTTGTAGGTGGCCTCGTCGGTCAGGGTAGTGGCCGCAACCTCGGGACGAACGGGATACAGTGGAGCCGCACTCATCTGTGTTACCTCGGTGTAATAGTTGTTTTTGTATGGAACCGTTTGTAACTGTACCAGAGCGACAAAAGCCATTCGACGTTGGTAGTAATTTGGCACACCCGTTCCGGCAAAGCGCTCTGGCGCGGGCATTACAGCCCAGCCGGAGAAAAAACAAGGGGGTTGGCACAGGATTGTTACAGATTCTGTCAAAACACTTTATCAAAACACCCACTGTTTCAGCATCGGCCACCGCCATAAAATTCACCTCGCCAGCAACGGCAAGGCGATTAACAACTGGTAACAGCCCCCACGAAGGCAAGCGTTAATCTCCCTCTAATCCCGATAGTTAAAACTCGCTGTACTCGCGGCGCCATAAGCGCCGCGTGCCCCCTCACGACCTTAGACAGGTAAATAGAAAATGAAAGCTTTACTGGTATTGGTACTTGGCAGTCTTTGCGGCGCGGCGATGGCCGGTGAAGCAAAAGATGCCGAGCAGATTCCGGTTGAACAGTACAGTTACTCGCAGCATCTGGACATTGCCCGCGTCATTTCCATGAGCGAAGTGCCCAATGTATGCGAAGTCGTGCCAGCCCGCATGACCTATGAAGACTCCAAGGGCCAGAGACACATTCTCGAATACCGTGTGATGGGGAACGGCTGCTCTAACGGCTGACACCTTGTGAATTGGGGCCCTGCGGGCCCCTTCGCGGGTGAACCCGATCCTACGAGCACCACGCACACCATGAATGCGGCGCGGCACCTGTAGGAGCGGGTTCACCCGCGAAGCATTCACCACCCGATTAACAGGCTATTAACTTACAGTCATTTAATCAGTCGACTTGCCCAACGAATAATCCCTCAACTTGTTGGCAATCGTGGTATGCGAAACGCCCAGTCTTTTGCCCAAAGCCCGACTACTGGGAAACTCCCCCATCAAACTTTCCAGCACCGCCTTTTCAAAGCGCCCTACTATCTGCGAAAGATCCCCTTCCAGCGAAAACTCGCCCAACGGTTGCCGCACGCCATAATCCGGCAAACGAATATGCTCGCTTTTAACCACGCCGCCGTCACATAACGAAACCGCCTGGAACAAAACGTTTTCCAACTGCCTTACATTACCTGGCCAGTGATACTGCCCAAGTTTGTCCATTGCCGCCGGCGCCAGGCGCGGCATGGCGCAGCCAATCTGCCGGCTGGCCTGATCAAGAAAATGCTGCACCAACCCCTCCAGGCCATCCATGCACTCGCGCAAAGGCGGAATGTGCAGCGACAGTACGTTGAGGCGGTGATACAGGTCCTGGCGAAACTCGCCACGGGCACACAACTCGGACAAGTCCACCTGGGTTGCACAAATCACCCGCACATCCAGGTAGACCTCTTCATCGCTACCCACCCGACGGAAGCAGCCGTCCTGCAAAAAGCGCAGCAGCTTTACCTGCAGGCGTGGGCTCATCTCCCCTACCCCATCAAGAAACAACGTGCCGCCCGCAGTCAACTCCAGCAGCCCCAGCTTGCCTTCGGCGCGTGCCCCTTCAAATGCCCCAGGGCCGTAACCGAACAGTTCGGTCTCGGCCATCGATTCGGGCAACCCGGCGCAGTTGAGGGCCATCAGCGGCGACTGGCCACGCGGGCTGGCCAGGTGACAGGCACGCGCCAGCAACTCCTTGCCGGTACCGGTTTCGCCCTCGATCAGCAACGGTGCGTCCAGCGGCGCCATGCGCCGCGCCTCACGCACCACCGCAGCCATCACCCGCGAGCTCTGGAAGATGCTGTCGAAGCCGCGCAGCTCTTGCTTGCGCACATTGTAGATGCGCTCGCCGATCCGGTCGGCGCGGTGCAAGGTAAGCACCGCGCCGGCCAGCGCCTCGCTGTCATCGTGCTCGGACTGCAGCGGTGCGATATCGGCCAGGAACACATCACCTTTGACTTTGATGCGCAAGCCATTGATACGCGACTTGTTGGCCCGCACCAGCTCCGGTAGGTCGAAGTCTTCGACATAGCGCGCCAGCGGCATGCCCGGCACCTCATCAACCCGCACGCCAAGCAACTGCGCCGCTGCACGGTTGGCGGCAACGATGCTGCCGCCCATGTCGATCGAAAGCACCGGGAAGTCCAGCGCCCCCAGCAACGCATTCAGCTCCATGTGCCGGCGTTCGCTGGGCATCAGGCCCACACGCTTGACGCCGAACACCCCGGCAATCGCTTCGAACTTCGGCCGCAGGGCCTGAAATTGCAGGTTGATCAGGTTCGGGCAGTGCAGGTAGATGGCGTTGCCATGGTCACCGCCCACCTCGCCGCGCAGCACGTTGATGCCGTACTCCACCAGCAGGTTGAGGATGTCGCGCAGGATGCCAATGCGGTTCTGGCAATGGACTTTGATACGCATGAGGGCTCTCGAAGCGCCGATGTTTTTCAACACCGCGCAGAAAAGTCGTAAAGATAAGCTGACAAAAACAGGGTTTCTACCAGCCATATACCTCGAATTTTCCGACACTTGCTGAGTTTTGTAAAATTATCGTTACGAAAACCCACATCAGCACCCATCCCGGCCAAGGCCCGCCCCCGTGCAAAACCGCTGGTGAAGGGATATTCCTTTAGGCATGCCCTGCACATAACAAGAAAAGCCCTCACCAGGAGAGCCTCATGAAACAGACGCAATACGTGGCACGCGAGCCCGATGCGCATGGTTTTATCGATTACCCGCAGCAAGAGCATGCGGTGTGGAACACCCTGATCACCCGCCAGCTGAAAGTGATCGAAGGCCGTGCGTGCCAGGAATACCTGGACGGCATCGACCAGCTGAAGTTGCCGCATGACCGCATCCCGCAACTGGGCGAGATCAACAAGGTGCTGGGTGCCACCACCGGCTGGCAGGTTGCCCGGGTACCGGCGCTGATCCCCTTCCAGACCTTCTTCGAACTGCTGGCGAGCAAGCGCTTTCCGGTGGCCACCTTTATCCGCACCCCGGAAGAGCTGGACTACCTGCAAGAGCCGGATATCTTCCACGAGATCTTCGGCCACTGCCCGCTGCTGACCAATCCCTGGTTCGCCGAGTTCACCCACACCTACGGCAAGCTCGGCCTGGCCGCGACCAAGGAACAACGTGTGTACCTGGCGCGCTTGTACTGGATGACCATCGAGTTTGGCCTGATGGAAACCGCGCAAGGCCGCAAAATCTATGGTGGTGGCATCCTCTCGTCGCCGAAAGAGACCGTCTACAGTCTGTCTGACGAGCCCGAGCACCAGGCCTTCGACCCGATCGAGGCCATGCGTACGCCCTACCGCATCGACATTCTGCAACCGGTGTATTTCGTGCTGCCGAACATGAAGCGCCTGTTCGACCTGGCCCACGAAGACATCATGGGCATGGTCCATAAAGCCATGCAGCTGGGTCTGCATGCACCGAAGTTTCCACCCAAGGTCGCTGCCTGAGCGACCTTGCCGATAACAACTCGAACTGGAAAACACCTCATGAATGCCTTGAACCAAGCCCATTGCGAAGCCTGCCGCGCCGATGCACCGAAAGTCACCGACGAAGAGCTGGCCGAGCTGATCCGCGAAATCCCGGACTGGAACATCGAAGTACGTGACGGCCACATGGAGCTGGAGCGCGTGTTCCTGTTCAAGAACTTCAAGCACGCCCTGGCGTTCACCAATGCCGTGGGCGAGATCGCCGAGGCCGAAGGCCACCACCCGGGGCTGCTGACTGAATGGGGCAAGGTCACCGTGACCTGGTGGAGCCACTCGATCAAAGGCCTGCACCGCAACGACTTCATCATGTGCGCACGCACTGACAAGGTGGCGGAAACGGCTGAAGGCCGAAAGTAATCACCAGAAAGGGGCCAGCGGCCCCTTTTTTCATGGGGCATATGTGCGTTGTTCGCCCGCAAAACCGACAAACGACCAGGAAAAAAACCAAACTGTCATCCAGACTTGTGTATCCTGCCCCAGCTTTTTGAAGCTCCAAACGCGCCTGGCGCAGACTTTTCACTCACACTTGCGAGGAACGACGAGATGCATGAAATCCCGAATCTTCCCTTCCCAAGCCTGAACCCAGAAGAGCCATCCGTGACCGTTCACGCCGAACCGGCAGCTGCCGCCGAGCAGGATGGTGACGATCAATCCAGCGCTGACCAGGAATAACTGCGCATCCCCGGCTGTGTGAAAACGGCTGACCTGCGGGCTACCCCCGTCATCACGTTTTCACACCGTCTAAAATCAACGTTGTAACAACCCACTACCCCCTACCCCGCCCGTACCCTACGCAGACTCGTGCCTCCAACCGCAAAGAGGCAGAGCCATGTCATCCATCACTGACGCCGCCGACCTACTCGCCCGGATAAACACCCTGGACGCCGAAAACGTGCGCCTGCACAGCGACCTGTCCGGCCCAATGGACCTGGCCACATCACTGCGCGAACATTTCAACCAGGCACTGGGCTTCACAGACCTGTTCCCCGTCGACCTGAGCGATCATGACCTGCGCCAGCAGCTGGCCGAAGCTTTCGCCCGTGAACCAGCGCATGAGCACTTCAACCGCATGCTGCGACGGCCCGCCGGCAGCAAAGTGCAGGCGAACCTGGTGGCGACCTTGCAGGCAAAACTGGCCCATATCGTGATCACGGCAACCGATGCCTCACTGATCGCCGAGTTGAGCGAAGGCCTGCCCTATCCATGGCCCTACGCCAGTTGCAGCCTTGCCCAGGCACTCTGGGCCCGCCGGGTGTGCCTGACCCAACGTGACTGCTTCGTAGCGGCCGCCTTGCTGCTCTACCCCAGTTTGCCAACTACCCCCCTGCCCCCACGATCGCCTTCCCGTCCACTGATGCTGGACAACTACCTGGACCTCCCCACGCTGGCCAGACACCTGCTGAAGCCTCCAGCCGGCGTTCACCTTGCCGTACACCTGTTCAACGCTCTCGGTGCCACCGTCTATGCACAAGGCAGGCGTTACCGCCCGCCCACTGCCCGCGAACGGGAGGCTGGCGTAACCCCTGATCAAAATGGAAAGGTGTTTTTCCCAGGCCCGGCATTGAATGCGCCAGCAGCTCAAGCGCTCGACGCCCTGTTGCATTCATCCATGTTCACCCGATGGGCCGGCGAACTGGCCGCCTCGGCAGAATGGGACGCCAGCTCCGATCACTTGGCCTTGGCCGAACAAACCTTGATCGATGTGTTGTACCCACCCGATGACCGCCAGCCGGGGCTGATCATGGCTTTCGATCTGTTCAGCCCCGGCAATGCCACGCTCCCCGTGGAGGAGATCCGCCTCGACCTGATCAACAGCGTGCAAATCCGCCTCGCCTGCACCCCGGCGATTGCGCAACTGGCCGGTGAACTGTTGATGCGCCGCTTCGCCCCCGAACTACTGCTCAGTGGCTACCCGGCCGATTTCAGCCTTGAGCCCGACCTGCGCTGGGCCAGCATCCGCCAGGGGGCCCTGATACTCAGCGCCCGCCAGCAACCGATGACCTTCGACAATGCAGAACAGGTCACGCGCCAGGCCCTGCAAGAGGATGACCCTGTTCCCGACGAAGCACTGCGCCAGACGCTGGCCGTGTGGGCACCCTTGCGCGGATCATTCGAACTCCCCCCGCCCTGGTCGCACCAGCAATGGCAATTGGCGTTGCACCGCTACCTGGCGGTCAGGGACGTTGAAAGCCTCAACGATCTCCCCGACCGCTTCGAGGAGGCGCGTCGTCAGTTGCTCCAGAGCCGGATAGCGCCAGAGTCGCGTAATGCTGACGGCCAAGAGCACCTGCTGATGTACCTCGACCATGGCGCAGGCTACCGAAACAACCCCCGCTTACCGAACGTGACCGCCTGGTATGAAGTGGCCTTCGGCGCTTGGGAACAGCGTGCCATCATCCTCTATCAAGGTATCCTGCACCGCTGTTTTAACCACCTGCCGGAAGACATCAAGGACCGCCTGCGTGACGGCCCCTGGACCGCCTACGCCGTTACCTGGCCGGTCTACGTGGGCCCCCATAACCGACCTGAGTACGGCTCCAGCCCCAGAGCGGACTGGCACATGCAGACGGCCACCCAGGGTTTCGTCGTACATGCCCCTGGCACCGAGGGCGATTGGCTTTACGAGCTGTTCCCCGAACGGCTGCACTGGCAAGCGCACTTCATTGCCCGCACAGCGCCGACACGCCTGGCCGAGCAATTGACGCTGGTCTACAGCGAATACAACCAATCGCAACTGCCGTGGCTTGCTGCCGACTTCCCCGCCTTGCGACAAGTGCTCAGCGCCCCTTCGCAAGATCGCCTCGACTCACTGGCCAGGCATTACGCCAGCGATATCGCCTTGGGCAATCGGGATGCCTTGCATGCACTGGGCAAAGGCGCTACCCCGCACGAACAATTCCTGGCCAGGCGCCAGTCCGTGAGCACTGGGCGCTACTTGCAACGGTTGTTTTCCAACCTGATACCAGGCTTGAGTTGCCTGAACCCAGAGGATGGCAGCGATGCACTGGCTTGCGTCCTGGACATCGCCGCGCTGAAAGGCGCGGCAGTCACGCTCGGTGGACGGGCCTTCAAACCATTGGCCAAGCTTCCCGGCGTACTGGGCCAAAGTGCCAGCATCGCACGCCTGAACGCCGCACGTGCCGCCCGACGCTGGAGCAGCATCCCCGTCACGCCAGACTTCAGCGAGCGCATTACCCCGCCCAAGCGCTGGCGCAGCGCGCCCGAACTGACAACGGTCGTTCCCGAATCCCGGGAGCTCATGGTGCAGCGAAGGGTACTGCCGGGCCAAACGCCCGATGCCCTGCTACTTGACCAGGTACCCGACAGCCATGGTCCGTTGCCACGGGAGCTGCCTGGGACCGCCACGCTCATACCCCGCGACAATGCCACGGTCGATGCAATCATTCACGGCGCCGCCTATCGCCTGCAAACGCCGAACACCTCGGGGCTGGTCCGTCGGGTTGCCCATGAGCCGCTACTCGGCCAGCCGCCCACCGTGGTGCCGCCGCCCTACCCCGGCGGCGAAGCGCAAATGGCCCTGAGCTTCTCGCCCTTGCCCAATGACGCGGGCACACCCGTGTTCGGACAACACGTCAGTCACGCCTTCCAAACCGTGCGGATCGAGCCGGTACCGATTCGTTACCGCCCGCAGCACACACGCTTCGACATCTGGGCGCAGGTCATGGTGCGCGAGGGCAAGGTCGTCGTGCACGCCCCTAATCACCCCAGGCAATTGAAAGCCTTGCCCGTCGGAGAAACCCAGTTACGCCTTGGCATCATCTCGCCGCCCGTGTACCACAGGCGCATCGTGGTCGACCCATCGCCTGAACTACGCTTTGGCTTGCCTGCGGACATGCCGATCGAGCAAGTCAGGCAGATTACCGAGCACTGCCCTCCCGTGCGCCTGGGCGGGCTGGCGCGGACCATTCCCGACCGCCGTACCCTGCGCGGCGCATTGATCGACTGGCGCGGTGAGCAGTGGTTGATCGTCGAGGCCGATCTGGGGGTATTTTATGGCGCCCCCCATCAGCCCTGGGCGTGGCAGACAAAGCTGCTGGATGCCCCGGCACTGCCAGCTTCGCTGCCACATCCACCCAGAGGGCTGCGTCGCAAGTTCGAGAGAATCACCGACCACGAGGCCATCGAGCGGTACCTGGAAATCAGCGAAACCTACCGCATCGTCGCCGAGCGCCCCAACCTGCAGCGCGATGTCGATAACGTGACCAGATTGCTGCGCGACTGGATAGAACAAGGGCGAACATGGCAGCTCCGCCACCCCTCGCGATTCCTGCAGTTCATCGAAGCCATGGAGTCGCGCCTGCTCCCGGATTACGCGCGCAACATCCTCACGCAGAGCACGGCCCAGGACGCTTTGGCGGGCCCCGCCAGTCGCGGCATCGTAGCGTTGAACCGGGAGATAATCCCGATCTGGAGGCAGTTCCACAGCACCAGCGCCGCAGACCGCCAACACATCCTTGGCGTACTGGACGATCTGCTACCTGCGCGCGGCGCCACTACCCCTTACACACCGGCAGCAGGTGCGCAGTCGCTCGACGACAACGCGATGGCCGCCCTGCGTCAGCACCTCTACCCAGTCAACCTGGCCTTTGCCAGCGTCACGCTGAAGGACCATAGCCGCGTGGTGTTCTTCGCCCTGTCAGGCAGCCCTGGCCGACGCGCATTGCATATCATCCCGACGCCCCGCCTCACACCGGCTGTGGACTATGTCGATGCACGTCAGGTTAACCAGTTTTTCCCGCCAGACCCGCGGTTTACCGAGCTGCCCACCCTGCGGCGCGCAGATTTCCTGTGGACACGCGTCCATAAGCGACATCTCGATGCCGAACGGCACATCGCCAGCGCGCTGAACCGCAGGCTGCTTCACCGCCACACGGAGGTCGAGCGTATCGAAGTCTTCACACTGCTCGACTCTTGTCGCTCCTGTGGTGGCTTCGTCCTGCCGCGCTTGCGGCTGGATTACCCGCAAGCCGAGTTCAGTGTGACCTGGATGCTCGAATACACCAACTGACTACAGGCTGACAGCTTCGCCCGCAAACACCCTTGCTGTGGTTAAGATGGCGGCACACACCGCCATCCTTACCGCAGCAACGGATCCCCAATGCCAGTTCGCAGCCCCACGTCCCTTGCCGTCACTGGGCAAGTCGTCTCCATCGTCCTGTTCACCTTCATCGGCTACCTGAACATCGGCATCCCACTGGCCGTGTTGCCCGGCTATGTGCACAACGACCTGGGGTTCAGTGCCGTGGTCGCCGGCCTGGTGATCAGCGTGCAGTACCTCGCGACACTGCTCAGCCGCCCTGGCGCCAGCCGCATCATCGATAACCACGGCAGCAAGAAGGCGGTCATGTATGGCCTGGCCGGCTGCGGGCTCAGCGGGGTATTCATGCTGGCCTGCGCCTTCCTCACCCACCTGCCTTGGCTGAGCCTGACCTGCCTGCTGGTCGGCCGCCTGGTGCTGGGTAGCGCCGAAAGCCTGGTTGGCTCTGGCGCGATCGGCTGGGGCATTGGCCGGGTGGGTGCCGCGAACACGGCCAAGGTCATCTCCTGGAACGGCATCGCCAGCTATGGTGCGCTGGCCATCGGCGCCCCGCTGGGCGTGCTGATGGTCAAGGGCCTCGGGCTGTGGAGCATGGGTGTGAGCATCATCCTGCTGTGCGTACTCGGTATGCTGCTGGCCTGGCCCAAGCAAGCCGCCCCCATCGTCAGCGGTGTACGCCTGCCGTTCCTGCGGGTGCTGGGCAAGGTATTCCCGCATGGCTCGGGGCTTGCCCTGGGCTCGATCGGCTTTGGCACCATCGCCACCTTCATCACCCTGTACTACGCAAGCCGTGGCTGGGCCAATGCGGCGCTGACCCTGAGCCTGTTCGGCGCCAGTTTCATCAGCGCACGGCTGCTCTTTGGTAACCTGATCAACCGCATCGGTGGTTTCAGGGTGGCGATCGCCTGCCTGTCGGTGGAAACGCTCGGGCTGTTGATGCTGTGGCTGGCACCCAACGCCGAACTGGCCTTGGCGGGGGCTGCACTGAGCGGGTTTGGTTTCTCCCTGGTGTTTCCGGCATTGGGCGTGGAGGCAGTGAACCAAGTGTCGGCAGCTAACCGCGGGGCGGCGGTGGGGGCTTATTCGCTGTTCATCGACTTGTCACTGGGGGTGACCGGGCCATTGGTCGGTGCGGTGGCGGCGGGGTTCGGCTTTGCTTCGATGTTTCTGTTCGCGGCGGCGGCGGCAGCGTGCGGATTGGTGTTGAGCTTCTATTTGTACCGCCAGGCGCGCCGTGGCAGGGACCGTACAACAGAAGCCTGAAAGCGCTATTGCCGGCGCCGGCCTCTTCGCGGGTAACCCCGCCCCTGCAGGGTTGACGCGCCAGCCTGGCGTGCACGATCCCCCGTAGGAGCGGGTTCACCCGCGAAGGGCTGCAAAGCAGCCCCCAAAGGCCCAGAACCTTAGCGCTGAGCGTACTGCAACACCACCTCAAGCGGGTGACGCATCTTTCGCTCGGTCATGCGCTTGACCTGGCTACGGCACGAATAACCGGTCGCCAGCGGCTCCCCTTCCTTGTCCAGCTTGGTCGCCCAGCTCTGCTCGAATATGACCCGAGACGTTTCCTGGTTGCGGGCTTCGTGCCCATAGGTACCGGACATACCGCAGCAACCCGTGGCCTCGGTCACCAGCTTCAGCCCCAGACGGGCGAACACCTGCTCCCACTGCCGGGTGCTGGCCGGCACGTTGGTCTTCTCGGTGCAGTGCGCCATCAGGCGGAAACTGCCCGGTGCGGTCGGCGCCTGCTCGGGCAGCACATCCATCAGCCATTCCTGCGGCAGCAGCACCTTCGGGCAACCCTCCAGGCCTGGCACTTTCTGATACTCCTGGCGATACACCAGCGTCATCGCCGGGTCCAGCCCCACCAGCGGCACACCGCAATCGGCCAGGGCCTTGAGCTGCGTGGCGTTGCGGATCGCCGCCTTGGCGAACGCACCAAGGAAACCCTGTACGTGCAACGGCTTGCCGTTGGCGCTGTACGGTGCCAGGAATACCCGGTGGCCCAGGCGGTGGGCCAGGTCGATGAAGGCCGACAGCAGCGGCGTTTCGAAGTAGCGGGTGAAGGCGTCCTGCACCAGCACGATGCTGCGCTCGCGCTGGGCCGGGGTCAGCTCGCGCAGGGCCGGCACCGAGGCCACGCCGACGCGGCAACGGGTCAGGGTAGCCTGGAAGTTGAAGCGGCTGATCAGCGGGCTGTCGACCATGCCCACCTTGTCGGCCAGCAGCTGGCTCACCCACTTCGAGCCCATCACTGCGTTGTACAGCCCCGGCGCGTGCGCCAGGTAGGGGATGGTGAACTCGAGCGAGCCGATCAGGTAGTCACGCAGCGGGCGCTGGTAGCGACCGTGGTACAGCTCGAGGAAGCGCGAGCGGAAGTCCGGCACATTGACCTTGATCGGGCACTGCCCGGCGCACGACTTGCACGCCAGGCAGCCGGCCATGGCGTCATACACTTCATGGGAGAAGTCTTCCTGGCCCTGTTTGCGCGCGCGGTTGTTGCGCAGACGCGCCGGCAGGCCCTTGAGCCAGGACACCTTGTTGCGCGCCGCAGCCAGCACATCGATGTTCGCCTCGCCCTGCAGGCGCAGCCACTCGCGCATCAGCGAGGCGCGGCCCTTGGGCGAATGCTGGCGTTCGCGGGTAACCTTCCACGACGGGCACATGGCGTCGTTGGGGTCATAGTTGTAACAGGCGCCATTGCCGTTGCAGTGCACGGCGCTGGGGAAGTCCTGCCATACGCGCTCGTCAATGGTACGGTCAAGGTCGCCGCGCAATGTCACGCCATCGACCGGGGTCAGGCCCTCGGCGCTGTCCGGCGGCGTGCAGATCTTGCCCGGGTTGAGCTGGTTGTGCGGGTCAAAGGCGCCCTTCAGGCGCTGCAATGCCGGGTACAGCTCGCCGAAGTACTCGGGCACGTATTCCGAGCGCAGGCCCTTACCGTGCTCACCCCACAACAGGCCGCCATAACGCTTGGTCAGCGCGGCAACGGCGTCGGAGATCGGCTTGACCAGCGCAGCCTGCGCCGGGTCTTTCATGTCCAGTGCCGGGCGCACGTGCAGCACGCCGGCATCGACGTGGCCAAACATGCCGTAGGCCAGGCCGTAGCCATCGAGCAGTGCGCGGAAATCGGCGATGTAGTCGGCCAACTGCTCTGGCGGCACTGCGGTGTCTTCCACGAACGGCTGCGGGCGCACTTCGCCTTCGACGTTGCCCAGCAGGCCCACCGAACGCTTGCGCATGGTATAGACGCGGGTGACTGCCTCGGCGCCTTCGGCCAAGGTGTGGCCCAGGCGTTCGACGCTGGTGTCGCTTTGCAGGTGCTGGATGAACGCCTGCACCTTGGCGTTGACCTCGGCCGGTTCGTCGCCGCAGAACTCCACCAGGTTGATGCCCAGCGTGGGGCGCTCGGGGTCCGCCGGGAAGTACTCGGCAACGCTGTGCCAGACGATGTCTTTCATCGCCAGCATCAGCACCTTGGAGTCGACCGTCTCGATCGACAGCGGCTTGTGCGCCATCAGCGCGTTGGCATCACGCAGCGCATCCATGAAGCTGGTGTAGCGCACATTGACCAGCACCGCATACTTGGGAATCGGCAGCACGTTGAGCTTGGCTTCGACCACATACCCCAGCGAGCCCTCGGCGCCGCACAACACGCTGTTGAGGTTGAAGCGGCCCTGCTCGTCGCGCAGGTGCGCCAGGTCGTAGCCGGTCAGGCAACGGTTGAGCTTGGGGAAGGTGGTTTCAATCAGTTCGGCCTGGGTTTCCTGAATTTCCCGGGCCATGCGGTACACCTCGCCGACCCGGCCCGGCGCGGCGCAGGCCTGTTCCAGCGTAGCATCGTCGATCGGCAGGCTATGCAGGCGCTCGCCACCGAGCAGCACGCTGTGCAGCTCCAGCACGTGGTCGCGGGTTTTACCGTAGGTGCAGCTGCCCTGGCCACTGGCATCCGTGTTGATCATGCCGCCGACCGTGGCGCGGTTGGAGGTGGACAGCTCAGGGGCGAAGAACAGCCCGTGCGGCTTGAGCGCAGCATTGAGCTGGTCCTTGACCGTACCGGCCTGTACCCGCACCCAGCGCTCTTCCACGTTGATTTCGAGAATGTTGTTCATGTGTCGCGACAGGTCGACGACGATACCGTCGGTCAGCGACTGGCCGTTGGTGCCGGTGCCACCACCGCGCGGGGTCAGCTTGACCTGCTGGAAGCGCGGCTCGCCCATCAGCGTGGCGACCCGCGCCACATCGTCGGCATCCAGCGGGAACACCGCCGCCTGCGGCAAACGCTGGTAGATCGAGTTGTCGGTGGCCAGTACCGTGCGGGTTGCGTAGTCGGCACTGATCTGGCCACGGAAGCCGCTGTTGCGCAGGGCTTCGAGGAATTCGGGGTAATTGGCGCTCGGTGCAACGGTGGACAGCTGGGCGATCATCGAAGGATGGCCTCTTGATATTGGCTAGATCACGGGATACCTGTCGCCCCGGCATGGATTCAGCCATGCCGGGATGACGTATAGGCCAATGTTCCTGTAGTTTCGCGTCAGGGGCAAACGGATAATCCTGCCGCTATCAATGACTTTTATGAATGAATTACCGCCACCTGACCCCATCCATGTCACTGCTGCTGGCTTTCGAGGCCGCCGCCCGGCATGAAAGCTACACCCGCGCCGCCGCCGAACTGTCGCTGACCCAAAGCGCGGTCAGCCGCCAGGTACAGGCCCTGGAGCAGCAGTTGGGCCTGACCCTGTTCCGTCGCGAGGGGCGCCAGGTGCAGCTGACCGATGTCGGCCGCCTGTACCAGCGCGAACTCAGCGAGGCACTGGGGCGCATCCGCAGCGCCACTTTGCAGGCACTGGCCTATCAATCGGGGGTGGGCACCTTGCGCCTGGCTACCCTGCCAACATTCGGCTCGAAATGGCTGTTGCCGAGGCTGCATGCGTTCTACAGCGCTCACCCGGGCATGCTGGTGCATATTCATTCACGCATTGAAACCATCAACTTCGACACCAGCGAAATCGATGCCGCCATCGGCGTGGCCAGCCACGACTTGCCGGGGCTTGTCTGCCATCGCCTGCATGCCGAGGAACTGGTGGTGATCTTGCCGCCGGAAGCCGGTGCCGACAGCCAGGGCTGGAGCCCGGCCAGGATCAGCGAAGAGGTGCTGCTGAATGTGGCCAACAACCCGCATGCGTGGGGCGAGTGGTTTACCCATCATGGCCTGCCGCATCGGGCGATGCGGTTGGGGCCTAGCTTCGAGCTGACCTCGCACCTGATCCAGGCGGTACGTGCCGGGATCGGAATCGGGCTGGTACCGCGCATATTGGTGGAGGAGGAATTGGCCAAGGGAGAGCTGTACAGCCCGGGCGTAGCGTTTGCCAGCCAGCGCAGTTATTACCTGATCTACCCGCCGAGGAATGAGGCGCTGCCATCGTTGCGGGCATTCAGAGGGTGGTTGCTGGAGCAGATCTGATTTTTGGCGGGGTCACCTGACCTGAGGACAACGCTGTTGGAGCGGGTTCACCCGCGAAAGGGCCGGGCCTGCTGGCCAATCTCCACCCGCCGCTCACCGTTGCCGCCGCTACCGTATTCGCGGGTAAACCCGCTCCTACAAGGGTTACGCAAGCCTCAGGCATACCAGGTCGTCGTAGGAGCGGGTTCACCCGCGAACAGGCCCGCACAGGCAACAAAAAACCCGAAGCCAGTCACCTGACTCCGGGTTTTCGCCTACCACTTATGGCGCCTTACTTGGCGACAGTCTCAACAGCACCGCCCGCATTGACCCGGCGACGAGACTTGAAGATGTACACCACGAACATCGCAAGCAGCCACACCGGGATCGCATACACCGACACCTGGATGCCCGGGATCATCAGCATGATGCCCAGAATCAGCACCACGAAGGCCAGCACCACATAGTTGCCGTACGGGTACCACAGCGCCTTGAACAGCGGCTTCTGGCCGGTACGGTCGAGGTGCTGACGGAACTTCAGGTGCGAGTAGCTGATCATCGCCCAGTTGATCACCAGGGTGGCCACAACCAGCGACATCAGCAGTTCCAGCGCGTTTTGCGGCATCAGGTAGTTCAGCAGCACGGCGACGAAGGTCACGGCTGCCGACACCAGGATCGAACGCACTGGCACGCCACGCTTGTCGACCTTGGCCAGCGACGCCGGGGCATCGCCCTGCTCGGCCATACCCAGCAGCATGCGGGCGTTGCAGTAGGTGCCGCTGTTGTACACCGATAGCGCCGCAGTCAGCACCACGAAGTTCAGCAGGTTGGCAGCCACGTCACTGCCCAGCAGCGAGAACACTTGCACGAACGGGCTGCTGCCATAACTGCCGCCCGAGGCGTCGATGCTGGCGACCAGGGTGTCCCACGGGGTCAGCGACAGCAGCACTACCAGGGCACCGACGTAGAAGATCAGGATGCGGTAGATGACCTGGTTGATCGCTTTGGGGATCACAGTCTTTGGCTTGTCCGCCTCGGCGGCGGTGAAGCCAAGCATTTCCAGGCCACCAAAGGAAAACATGATGAAAGCCAAGGCCATTACCAGCCCGCTGACGCCATTGGGGAAGAAGCCGCCGTGTGACCACAGGTTGGCCACGGTGGCTTCAGGGCCGCCGCTGCCGCTGGTCAGCAGGTAGGCACCCAGGCCGATCATGCTGACGATGGCGACCACTTTGATGATGGCGAACCAGAATTCGGCTTCACCGAAGAACTTCACGTTCATCAGGTTGATGGCGTTGATCAGCACGAAGAAGGCTGCCGCCGTGACCCAGGTGGGGATCTCCGGCCACCAGTAGTGGACATACTTGCCGACCGCCGAAAGCTCCGACATACCCACCAGGATATACAGCACCCAGCAGTTCCAACCCGACAGGAAGCCGGCGAAACCACCCCAGTAGCTGTGGGCGAAATGGCTGAACGAGCCGGCCACCGGCTCTTCGACGATCATTTCACCCAGCTGGCGCATGATCATGAAGGCGATGAAGCCGCAGATGGCGTAGCCAAGGATCATCGACGGGCCGGCGGATTTCATCACGCCTGCCGAGCCGAGGAACAGGCCGGTACCAATCGCACCGCCGAGGGCGATCAACTGGATATGGCGGTTCTTCAGGCCCCGCTTTAGCTCGCCTGAATGCATGTTTTGTCCACTCATGAACGAAGTCACCTGCATTGTTTTTATCTGTGACGGAATCGGACCCACCGCGCTCGTGGCGCAGCGGAATGGGCAAGGTGGTTACCTTGGGTTTCTTGACCTCAGGTGCCGCCGGAGCGGGTCAACCAGGCGTGATCAAGAGTGCGCGGTACGCAAGAGAGTCACAGGTAAAACGCGGCGCACTGTATACCCCTGCAAACGCGCAGGCGTCAACGCGTTGCATCGTTTCCTCGGAAAAAAACGCAGCGTTCCTGTGGTACAGGCCTTCAAAGGCGGAGTGATCGGCGTACATGGCGCCTCCATTTGTTGTTTTGTCAGCCCGGCTCGGTGGGCGGGCTCCTGCACAAGGCAATGGCGGCTATAACAACGTGGGGACGGGGGTTTGGGCAAGGGTGGCTGGCGCCATGGCGACGGCTTTGGTGCATGAACGCCGGCAAGGTTTGTTTACACGATCGGGCTTGATCTGAAATGCGGACTGAAAACGGCCATATTTGTACAAATTTCTTTACATGACGGTTCAAGAACTTGCCAGTCGTCCGGAAAATTCTTTTTGTTCAATATCTTGGGCCGCTTGGCCGGATTCTCGCAGGCATAAAAAACCAGCCCGAAGGCTGGTTCCTTGATTGTCACACTGGCTTATCAGCCACGCGGCTTGCCGCGGCCACGGCCTGCTGGCTTGTCACCATCAGCCTTGCCTGGACGCTTGCGCATCTCGCTCGGGCGCTCAGCCACCGTGCTGCCACGGTTGGTTTTACGTGGAGCTTCTTCACGCGGCTGACGCGCCGGACGTTCGCCAGTGGCGGCACCTTCGTGTGCCGGGCGCAGGTTGCGCACGCGCTCGCCACGGCCCAGCGGGCGGGTCGACTTGCGCTGCAGGCGCTCCATCTTGTCCTTGGCCTTGAGCTTCATGGCTGGCAGCGCGACCGGCTGCAGGCCGACTTCGGCGGCGAGGATGTCGATTTCGCCCTGGGTCATTTCGCGCCAGCGGCCCATCGGCAGGTCGGAATTGAGGAACACCGGGCCAAAACGCACACGCTTCAGGCGGCTGACTACCATGCCCTGGGATTCCCACAGGCGGCGCACCTCACGGTTACGTCCTTCCATCACCACGCAGTGGTACCAGTGGTTGAAGCCTTCGCCACCCGGGGCCTTCTGGATGTCGGTGAATTTGGCCGGGCCATCTTCCAGCATTACGCCGGCTTTCAGGCGCTCGATCATCTCGTCGTCGACTTCACCACGCACACGTACCGCGTACTCACGGTCCATCTCGTAGGACGGGTGCATCAGGCGGTTGGCCAGCTCACCGTCGGTGGTGAACAGCAGCAAGCCAGTGGTGTTGATGTCGAGGCGGCCGATGTTGATCCAGCGGCCTTCTTTCGGCCGTGGCAAACGGTCGAACACGGTCGGGCGGCCTTCCGGGTCGTCCCGAGTGCAGATTTCGCCGTCGGGCTTGTTGTACATGATCACCCGGCGGGTGGCCTCGGCGGCCTCCTCGCGCTTGATCAGCTTGCCGTCCACGGCAATGGCGTCGTGCAGGTCGACGCGCTGGCCAAGGGTGGCCTCGACGCCGTTGACCTTGATGCGACCCTGGCTGATCCAGGCCTCGACATCACGCCGCGAGCCCACGCCAATGCGCGCCAGCACTTTCTGCAGCTTTTCGCCGGATGGCGGGGTGATTTCGGTTTCTTTCAGGTCTTGCTCACTCATCTGGGCACCTCCCGGTGTAGGAATGAAAACAGGGTTCTGGCGACGAACGTGCCAAAAGGCCGCGCATCATACGCGGTTCATCAGGCGAACGCACTGGAGGGTAGAGGGTTTTGTTGGGCTGGGTATGATTTTCTGCCCAGTGGGCTTTGTGCTGGCCTCTTCGCGGGCAAGCCCGCCTACAGGTACACGCAACCTTCAGGAGCTGTGATCCCCCTGTGGGAGCGGGCTTGCCCGCGAAGAGGCCAGCGCAGGCAGCAGATCAATCAGGGTTGTGCCTTGTTCTCTTCCTCCACCGAAGGCTCAGGCTCTTCTCCCCGCAAATCATCAAAATCGGTTTTCAAACCGTCTTCCATGGCATCCAGCTCCACCAACAGGCTACGGAAGCTGGTCTCCTCTTTCGGCTCACCAACCTCCTCCTCCCCAAGGCTGGCATCCGCCAACGCCTGCAGGTGCGCAGGCACCGGCGCATCATCCGGGTCGAGTTGCGGCTCTGGTTCCATTTCGCGCAGCTCGGCCAATGCCGGCAGGTCCTCAAGGCTCTTGAGGTTGAAATGGTCGAGAAACGCCTTGGTGGTGGCGAACATCGCCGGCCGGCCGGGCACTTCGCGGTAGCCGACCACGCGAATCCACTCGCGCTCCATCATGGTCTTGATGATATTGCTGTTCACCGCAACGCCCCGCACGTCCTCGATTTCACCACGGGTGATCGGCTGGCGGTAGGCAATCAGGGCCAGCGTCTCAAGCAGCGCCCGCGAATAGCGCTGCGGGCGCTCTTCCCACAGGCGCCCGACCCAAGGGGCATACGCCTCGCGGATCTGCAGGCGATAGCCGCTGGCCACCTCCTTGAGCTCGAAGGCACGGCCATCGCACGACTTGCCCAGCACCTCCAGAGCCCGCCTGAACACCTTGGGCTCAGGGCGCTCGGCTTCCTCGAACAGCTCGTACAGGCGTTCCAGGGATTGCGGCTTGCCCGAAGCGAGCAAGAAGGCTTCGATCAGCGACGCCAGGTCGCGTGGTTCATTCAGGTTCATCGGGTTCTTCAACTGGCGCCGGGCGAAGCCGCACGTGAATGGCGGCGAAAGGTTCATTCTGCACAAGTTCGATCAGCGATTCCTTCACCAGTTCGAGAATGGCCATGAAGGTCACCACCACACCGAGCTTGCCCTCCTCGGCAGCAAACAGCGCGATGAACGGCACAAAGGCACCGCCCTTGAGGCGCTCCAGCACCTGGCTCATGCGCTCGCGGGTGGACAAGGTCTCACGGGTGATCTGATGGCTTTCGAACAGGTCGTTGCGGCGCATCACCTCGGCCATGGACACCAGCAGCTCTTCCAGGCTGACCTGAGGCAACAGCTTGCGTACCTTGGCCTGCGGCGCCTCCAGGCGCGGTACCACCACCTCGCGTCCGACCCGTGGCAGTTCGTCGATGCCCTCGGCGGCGGCCTTGAAACGCTCGTACTCCTGCAGGCGGCGGATCAGCTCGGCGCGTGGGTCACCCTCCTCCTCCTCGACGTCGGCGGAGCGCGGCAGCAGCATGCGCGACTTGATCTCGGCAAGCATGGCAGCCATCACCAGGTATTCGGCGGCCAGCTCAAGGCGCACGCTTTTCATCAGCTCTACATAGCCCATGTACTGCCGGGTGATCTCGGCGACAGGGATGTCGAGAATGTCAATGTTCTGCTTGCGGATCAGGTACAGCAAAAGGTCCAGCGGGCCTTCGAAAGCTTCGAGGATGACTTCAAGGGCGTCCGGCGGGATGTACAAGTCCAGCGGCAGCTCGGTCAGGGCTTCGCCATAGACCAGCGCCAACTGCAGTTGCCGAGGCTCCTCGACCCGTTCGGCCGGCGCCTCAGGCGCTTCCAGCTGGCTCACACGTTGACCAGGAATGGCGTGGGGTCGCCACAACCTTCGCGGATCAGTTCCGGTTCGTCGCCGGAGAGGTCGATGATGGTCGACGCCTTGAGGTCGCCGAACCCGCCATCGATCACCAGGTCGACATGGTGCTCCAGCCGTTCACGGATCTCGTAAGGGTCAGTCATCGGCTCGCTGTCACCCGGCAGGATCAGGCTTACGCTCATCAGTGGCTCGCCCAACTCGGCCAGCAAGGCCAAGGTGATGGCGTGGTCCGGCACACGCAGCCCGATGGTGCGACGCTTATCGTGCAACAGCAGGCGCGGCACTTCACGCGTGCCGTTGAGAATGAAGGTGTAAGGCCCCGGCACATGCGCCTTCAGCAAGCGGAAGGTGCCGGTATCGACCTTGGCATACAACCCCAGTTGCGACATGTCGCAGCACATCAGGGTGAAGTTGTGCGACTTGTCCAGCCCGCGCAGGCGCCGCACCCGCTCGATTGCCGATTTGTCGCCTATCTGGCAACCCAGCGCATAGGCCGAATCCGTCGGATACACCACCACGCCCCCCTTGCGGATGATCTCGACGGCCTGTTTTATCAGGCGCGCCTGTGGGTTCTCCGGATGAATCTGGAAAAATTGGCTCACGTAGTCGTCCTGTTCATAGCGCCAAAGGCTGTTCATGGCTGAATCGACGCCACAAAGGTGGCAGATCCTCGGGCAAAGGCCGATAGGCACCGATCTCGCCCCAGGTGCCGGGGCCGTGGAAGTCACTGCCAGCGCTTGCCAGCAGGCCGAACTCACGGGCAAGGATGGACATGGTGCCCACTTGCTCGGCAGGCATCATCCCGTTGACCACTTCAAGCGCCTGCCCTCCTGCCTGAATATAGTCGGCAATCAGCCGCCTGCGCTTGCTGCGGGTCAGGTCGTAGTGCATGGGGTGCGCCAGGCTCACCCAGGCGTTGGACTGCCTCAGCGTGGCAACGGTTTCGTCGAGCGTCGGCCAGTGCTGCTTGACGTCGCCCAGCTTGCCGGCGCCCAGCCACTTGCGAAACGCTTCGCCACGGTCCTTGACGTGGCCGGCACGCACCAGATACTCGGCAAAATGCGGCCGCGCCGGGGCGTTGCCGCTGTCACCCAGTTCGTGTTGCACGGCGCGCGCGCCTTCAAGCGTGCCGGGCATGCCCTTGGCCGCCAGCCGTTTGTCGATTTCTTCGGCACGCAGCCAGCGGCCGCGGTGCAACGCTTGGATTGCCGCCAGCAACGGCGGTGCGTCGAGCGGGAAGTCATAGCCCAGCACATGGATGGTCGCGCCGCCCCACGTGCAAGACAGCTCCACCCCGCTAACCCAGTGCATCCCCAGGTCAGCGCAGGCCTGGCGCGCTTCGGCCAGGCCCTCGAGGGTGTCATGGTCGGTCAGCGCCAGTGCTTGCACCCCGTGTTCATGGGCCCGGGCAACCAGTACGGAAGGCGACAGGGCGCCGTCGGAGGCCGTGCTGTGACAGTGCAGATCAACATTCATGGAGGAGCGCTTTCGCTGGAATCGATGTTTGTTATTATGCCGTCACATCCCGATTCTGGCTGCCATTGTGAAACAATTCATCGATTTCATCCCACTGCTGCTGTTCTTCATCGTCTACAAGCTCGACCCGCGCCCCATGGAAGTCGCCGGCCATCACTTCGAATTTGGCGGCATCTACAGCGCCACAGCCATGCTGATCATCAGCTCGCTGGTCGTGTACGGCGCTCTGTTCCTGCGCCAGCGCAAGCTGGAAAAAGGCCAGTGGCTGACGCTGATCGCCTGCCTGGTGTTCGGTGGCCTGACCCTGACCTTCCACAGCGAAACCTTCCTCAAGTGGAAGGCCCCCGTCGTGAACTGGCTGTTCGCCCTGGGTTTTGCCGGCAGCCACCTCATCGGCGACCGGGTGCTGATCAAGCGCATCATGGGCCACGCCCTGACCCTGCCTGATGCCATCTGGACGCGCCTGAACCTGGCCTGGATCGCTTTCTTCCTGTTCTGCGGCGCGGCCAACCTGTTCGTCGCCTTCACCTTCCAGGACTTCTGGGTGGATTTCAAGGTGTTCGGCAGCCTGGGCATGACCGTGATTTTCCTGGTGGTGCAAGGCGTGTACCTGTCGCGCCACCTGCACGATGACCCTTCTACTTCCAAAACCAAGGATTGACATGCTCTACGTCATTATCGCCAGCGACGTCGCAAACTCCCTGGAAAAGCGCCTGGCTGCCCGCCCGGCGCACATCGAACGCCTGCAGCAGCTCAAGGCCGAAGGCCGCGTGGTGCTGGCGGGCCCGCACCCGGCCATCGACAGCAACGACCCGGGCGAAGCGGGTTTCAGCGGTAGCCTGATCGTTGCCGAATTCGAGTCGCTGGCAGCCGCGCAGACCTGGGCCGATGCCGACCCGTACATCGCTGCCGGCGTGTACGACAAGGTTGTGGTCAAGCCGTTCAAGCAAGTACTGCCTTGACCTGAGACGGCACGGCCCTCTTCGCTACAAGGTACCCACAAACCTTCGGACCTGTGCCATCGCCCGTAGGAGCGGGTTCACCCGCGAAGAGGCCGGGCCTGCCGGCCAATCTCCACCCACCGTTCACCGTTGCAGCCGCTACCGTATTCGCGGGTAAACCCGCTCCTACACAGATTGGTGGTGGACACACGTCGGTGGTTGGACACAGACCCTTGTAGGAGCGGGTTCACCCGCGAAAGGGCCGGGCCTGCTGGCCAATCTCCACCCGCCGTTCACCGTTGCCGCCGCTACCGTATTCGCGGGTAAACCCGCTCCTACACAGATTGGTGGTGGACACACGTCGGTGGTTGGACACAGACCCTTGTAGGAGCGGGTTCACCCGCGAAGAGGGCCACGCGGTACCAGCAGTTATACTCAGGCCATCAGTCTGCGGTATCTTTGCCACTGGCGGGCCGAATCACCGCCGTCATTGGTTGAATTGAGTGAGTCATGAGCGAGCTGTTACTGATTGATGATGACCAGGAACTGTGCGAGCTGCTCGGCAGCTGGCTGACCCAGGAAGGGTTTTCCGTGCGTGCCTGCCACGATGGCCAGAGCGCTCGCCAGGCCTTGGCCGAGCATGCGCCTGCTGCCGTGGTATTGGATGTGATGTTGCCCGACGGCAGCGGCCTGGAGCTTCTCAAGCAGTTGCGCAGCGAGCATGCCGAGTTGCCGGTGCTGATGCTGTCAGCCCGCGGCGAGCCGCTGGACCGCATTCTCGGCCTGGAACTGGGCGCCGACGATTACCTGGCAAAACCCTGCGACCCGCGTGAGCTCACTGCCCGCCTGCGCGCGGTACTGCGCCGCAGCCACCCCACCGCCACGACCAGCCAGATGGAACTGGGTGACCTGGTCTACAGCCCTGCGCGGGGTGTGGCCAGCATCGATGGCCGCGAAATGACCCTGACCCTGTCCGAAAGCCGTATTCTTGAAGCGCTGCTGCGTCAGCCCGGCGAGCCGCTGGACAAACAGGAACTGGCGCAGATCGGCCTGGGCCGCAAGCTGACCCTGTACGACCGCAGCCTGGACATGCATGTCAGCAACCTTCGCAAGAAGATCGGCCCACACGCCGATGGCCGTCCACGCATCGTGGCGCTGCGTAGCCGTGGCTATTACTACTGCCTGTAAAGCTGCGCGCCTCATTCGCGGTACAAGGCCGCGCCTGCACGGGCCACTCATCTTTACTTTGCCTTTACCCTCCCCTGACTGCGCTTGACGGTGATCTCCCTAGACTGTGCTCATCCGGTAATCACCGGCCCATGTAAAGGAGAGACACCATGCGCAAGACCCTTATCGCCCTGATGTTCGCTGCCGCTCTGCCGACCGTTGCCATGGCCATGCCTGACGGCGGCCCGCGCCACGACGGCCCGCATCATCGCGGTGATGCGCCTTTCCACCAACTGGACCTGAGCCGCGAGCAGCGCCAGCAGATCGGCAAGCTGATGGGCGAGCAGATGCAGCAGCGCCGCGACATCACCGAGCGCTACCTGTCCAAGCTGCCGGCCGCCGACCAGAAGGCCATGAAGGACGAGCTGAAAGCCAGCCGCGACAAGACCGACAGCGCGGTGCGCAACCTGCTCAAGCCTGACCAGCAGAAGAAGTTCGATGAACTGCAAAAGGAACGCGCCGCCAAGAAAGCCGAGTGGCAGGAGTTCAAGGCCTGGAAAGCTGAAAAAGGCGCCAAGGCCCAGTAAGCTGTCCGCCCCCTGCCCGGTCCGCATCACTGCGGGCCGGGCTTTTCCCGTTTAGGAGGTGCACTTGCGTTCTTTGTTCTGGCGCATCCTGGCCAGTTTCTGGCTGGCCATCACCCTGGTCGCAGGCCTGTCGATCCTGCTGGGGCACATGCTCAACCAGGACGCCTGGATCCTCAGCCGCCACCCGGGCCTGAACACCCTGGCCAGCAAGTGGGCCAAGCACTATGAGCAGGAAGGCCTGGATGCGGCCCAGCACTTTCTGGAACGACGCAAGGACCGCTACAAGATCGACGTGCAGGTGCTCGACGATAGCGGTGAGGCCGTGGTGCCGGGTACCTTCCCACGCCGTGCGGCAGCCTTCGAAGCGCGCCAGCACAATGACCAGCGGCGCTTGCCATGGCGCCGGCTGACCGAGGAATACACCAGCCCCGACACCGGCGAAACCTACTTGCTGATCTACCGCATCCCCCATCCGGCGCTGGATGCCTGGCACCGTGAAAGCCTGCTGTGGCCGCTCAGCGCACTGGGCATTGCCTTGGTCGTGCTGACCCTGTTCAGCCTGCTGGTGACGCTGTCCATAACCCGTCCGTTAAGCCGCCTGCGCAGCGCCGTACACGACCTGGGCCAGTCTACCTATCAGCAGAACAGCCTGGCACGGCTGGCAGCTCGGCGCGACGAGTTTGGCGTGCTGGCCAAGGACTTCAACAAGATGGGCGCACGCCTGCAAAGCACCATCGGCAGCCAGCGCCAGTTGCTGCGCGACGTGTCTCATGAGCTACGCTCGCCACTGGCCCGGCTGCGTATCGCCTTGGCCCTGGCAGAGCGTGCCGATCACGAGCAGCGGCAAACCCTGTGGCCGCGCCTGACCCGCGAATGCGACCGCCTGGAAGACCTGATCAGCGAAATCCTCGCCCTGGCCCGGGTGGATGCCGAGCAGGCTCATGCCGAACCGGTCGACATCAATGCCTTGCTCGGCAGCGTACGCAAGGATGCCCTGCTAAGCGCGCCGGAGCAGGACGTGCGCCTGGAGGCGCAGCCAGGGTTGAGCTTGCAGGGTTGGCCAACGCTGATCGAGCGTGCCGTGGACAACCTGCTGCGCAATGCCCTGCGTTTCAACCCGGCGGGCCAGCCGGTCGAGGTCAGCGCTGCACGCGAGCAGAACCGCATCGTGATCAGCGTACGTGACCATGGGCCTGGGGCAGCAGCGGAGCACATGGCGCAACTGGGCGAGCCGTTCTTTCGCGCGCCGGGGCAGGCAGCGCCGGGGCATGGCCTGGGGCTGGCGATTGCACGCAAGGCAGCGGAGCGCCATGGCGGTAGCCTGGTGCTGGAGAATCATCCACAGGGTGGGTTTGTGGCCAGGCTGGAGTTCCCCTTGGCTGAAGCAGCAGGCAGTTGATGGGTGTAACGGCGCCTGGCCTCTTCGCGGGTAAACCCGCTCCTACAGGGGATGTAGATGCCGTTGCAGGAGCGGGTTTACCCGCGAAGAGGCCGGAAGCCTTGATACATCAATCAGTCCAAGGCAGCCTTACTCACCCCAGCCACTGACGAAATCGGCAGTTTCCAGCACCGGCGCCGTCCGCGGCTCGGTCAGCGGCGTGCCGACGTACAGGTAGCCGATCAGCTCCTCGTTCTCGGCCAACCCCAACCCCTTGTGCACATGGGCATCGAAGGCCATGTCACCGGTACGCCACACCGCGCCGATCCCCTGCGCATGCGCAGCAATCAGAATGCCGTGCGCTGCACAGCCTGCGGCCAGACGCTGCTCGGACTTGGGCACCTTGAAGTGGTCCTGCAACCTGGCCACCACCACGATCAACAATGGCGCCCGCAGCGGCATGGCACGGGCCTTGTCCAGTGCCGCCTGGCTGGCATCGCCCTTGTGCTGCAAGGCTTCGGCGAACAGCTCGCCGAGCTTCTCGCGGCCCTGGCCTTCAATGGTAAGAAAACGCCACGGCCGCAGCTGGCCGTGGTCCGGGGCGCGCAGGGCAGCCTGGAACAGCGCCTCACGCTGGGCGGCATTGGGCGCCGGGTCGGTCAGGCGTGGCACGGAAACACGGTTGAGCAATGCGTCGAGAGCCTCCATCGGCTACCCTCCTGGCAGTTGAATGTGCGGCCATTCTAGCGTTTACATCACCGGACCCATAGGTAGAATGGCGCCCTTCCGTTTCGAGTCTGAGCAGATCACATGGCGTTGCCGACCTTAAGGATTATTGGTTTCATCATCGGCATCTTCCTGATTACGCTGGCCGTGAGCATGGCCGTGCCCATGGCGACCCTGGTGATCTTCGAGCGCACCGGCGACATGCCGTCGTTTCTCTGGTCGAGCCTGATCACCTTCATCGCCGGCTTGGCCCTGGTGGTGCAGGGGCGCCCGGAGCATGTACACCTGCGCCCGCGCGACATGTACCTGCTGACCGTCAGCAGTTGGCTGGTGGTGTGCGTGTTCGCCGCGCTACCGTTCCTGCTGACCCAGCACATCAGCTACACAGACGCCTTCTTCGAAAGCATGTCAGGCATCACCGCCACCGGCGCCACCGTGCTCAGCGGGCTCGATAACATGTCGCCGGGCATCCTGATGTGGCGTTCGATGCTGCACTGGCTCGGCGGTATCGGCTTCATCGCCATGGCGGTGGCGATCCTGCCGCTGCTGCGCATCGGCGGCATGCGCCTGTTCCAGACCGAATCGTCCGACCGCTCGGAAAAGGTCATGCCGCGGTCGCACATGGTCGCCAAGTCGATCGTGGGGGTTTACGTCGGCTTCTCGATACTGGGCGCGCTGGCCTTCTGGTGGGCGGGCATGAGCCCGTTCGATGCAATCAACCACGCCATGTCGGCTATCTCTACCGGCGGTTTCTCCACCTCCGACCAGTCATTGGCGAAGTGGGATATCCCGGCCGTGCACTGGGTTGCGGTGGTGGTGATGATCATGGGCAGCCTGCCGTTCACCCTTTACGTAGCTACCCTGCGTGGCAACCGCAAGGCGCTGATCCGCGACCAGCAGGTGCAAGGTTTGCTGGGCATGCTGGTGGCCACCTGGCTGGTGTTGGGCACCTGGTATTGGTACAGCACCGATCTGCACTGGCTCGATGCCTTGCGCCATGTAGCGCTGAACGTGACCTCAGTGGTCACCACCACCGGCTTCTCCCTGGGTGACTACAGCCTGTGGGGCAACTTCTCGCTGATGCTGTTCTTCTACTTGGGCTTCGTTGGCGGCTGCTCCGGCTCGACCGCAGGCGGTATCAAGATTTTCCGCTTCCAGGTGGCCTACATCCTGCTGAAGGCCAGCCTCAACCAGCTGATTCACCCGCGCGCGGTGATCAAGCAGAAATACAACGGCCATCGCCTCGATGAAGACATCGTGCGTTCGATCCTGACGTTCTCGTTCTTCTTCGCCATCACCATCTGTGTCATGGCGCTGCTGCTGTCGCTGCTGGGCGTGGACTGGATGACCGCGCTGACCGGCGCTGCGGGCACGGTTTCGGGTGTAGGCCCGGGCCTGGGCGAAGTGATCGGCCCGTCGGGTAACTACGCCACGCTGCCTGACGCGGCCAAATGGATTCTGGCGACCGGCATGCTGCTGGGTCGCCTGGAAATCATCACGGTGCTGGTGTTGTGCATGCCGGCGTTCTGGCGTCACTGAGCGCTTCGCCTTCCGTGCCCAGGCGTGCGCGGTACTCGCTGGGCGTGGCATCGAACCAACGACGGAACGCCCGATAGAAGTTGCTGGGGTCGGCAAAGCCCAGCAGGTAGGCGGTTTCCAGCAAGGTCATGCCCGGCTGGGCCAGGTACTGTTCGGCCAGCTCGCGGCGGGTGTCGTCAAGCAAGGTCTGGAAGCTGGTGCCTTCCTCCTGCAGCCGCCGTTGCAAGGTGCGCTGCGACAGGTGCAGGGCCTGGGCCAGGGTTTCGCGCTTGGGCTCACCCTGCGGCAGGATGCGGCACAACACCTGGCGCACGCGGTGGCTGACCCGGCTTTCGGAAAAGCGTGCCAGGTACTCGCCGGCAAACCGGTCGTGCAGCACCGCCATGGCCTCGTTGGCGGTCGGCAGCGGCGCCTCCATGTCGGCCCGCTCGAACACCAGCGCATCATGCGGGGCACCGAATACCAGCGGCGAATGGAACGCCACCTTGTAAGGCTCGACATTCTTCGGCTGCGGCCCCTGCACCAGTACCCGCCGCGGCTGTACCGGCCGGCCACTGAGCCATTTGCACAGCGCCAGCGCACAGGCCAGCGACGCTTCGGCGCTGTGCCGGGTCGGCGGCAGGTGGTCGCCATGCACGGTCAGAATCAGCGAATAGCCCTCGGCGCCAAGGACGAAACTGAGGTCGGAGCTTTCGGCGATGATGCGCTGGTAGCGCACCAGGCGCTCGAAGCCCTCGGCCAGGGTGCGGCTTGACATCAACGCATAGCCCACCACATGGAACGACGCCGGGCGGACCACCCGTGCCATGTTCAGGCCGATGGCCTCATTGCCCGACAGCTCCACCGCCAGTTGCCAGAGGCGGGTCATGGAATCTTGAGGGAAACGTGCATCAGGGTCATCGAGGGCGGCAAAGTCCAGCCCCAACTGCTTGAACATGGCTCTGCAATCCAGCCCTTCCAGTTCAAGTGCCTTCACGATCCCTGATGCCCAACTGGCTGACGTTGTTCTTTCGCTCATGACAGGCTTCTTTTACCGACCGCTCCTGCGGTGAACCCCAAGGATACTCATTTGGCGCCTATTGTCACTGGTAGGCCCCGTCAGTCACTCTAGACTCGAATCAGGCTCCACGCCGTGTATCTTGTCCAGAAGTATTAATCCCGGAGCACTGCCATGAACAGCAAAGCGCAGTTTCGCAGTTTTGCCGAGTTCTATCCGTACTATCTTGGGGAGCACAGCAACCCCACCTGCCGCCGTCTGCACTTCATCGGCACCAGCCTGGTGATAGCGCTGCTGGCCTACACCATTGGCAGTGGCAAATGGTTGCTGCTGCTGGCCGTGCCGGTGTTCGGCTATGGCTTTGCCTGGGTCGGGCATTTCTTTTTTGAGAAAAACCGGCCAGCGACCTTCACCTATCCGCTTTACAGCCTGGCCGGGGATTTCGTGATGTTCCGGGATATCCTGCTGGGCAAGCTCAGGCTGTAAGCATCTGAGGCCCTTAAGCCGACTCGCGCAACGCCGCCGCTGCCTGTGCCTCAGCCAGCCGATACAGTTCGACACTGCCGTCCCAATGCTCGATCAGTGCCGTGCACGATTCCACCCAGTCCCCGCAATTGAGGTAGTCCACCTCACCCACCTTGCGGATTTCGGCATGATGGATATGCCCGCACACCACCCCATGAAAACCACGGCGGGTGCACTCGTGGGCAATGGCATTCTCGAAGTCACTGATGAAGTTCACCGCCCCTTTCACCTTGTGCTTCAGGTACGCAGACAGCGACCAGTAACCATAGCCATACCGCGCACGCCAGTGGTTGAGCCAGCGGTTGAGCACCAAGGTGAATTCGTAGGCGCGGTCACCCAGAAACGCCAGCCAGCGGTGGTAACGGGTAATCACATCGAACTGATCGCCATGGACAACCAGCAGACGGCGGCCATCGGCTGTCAGGTGCTCGGCCTCGTCCACCAGCTGAATGTTGCCCAGAATCAGCTTTGAGTAGCGGCGCAGGAATTCGTCGTGGTTGCCGGTGACGTAGATCACCTCGGTGCCGCGCTTGCTCATGGTCAACAGCCGGCGGATCACGTTGGTGTGAGCTTGCGGCCAGTAGATCCCGCCGCGCAGTTTCCAGCCATCGATGATATCGCCCACCAGGTAGACGCGATCAGCCTGGTAGCCCTTGAGAAATTGCGACAGGTGTTCAGCCTGGCAGTCGCGGGTACCCAGGTGCACGTCGGAGATCCACAGGGTACGCACGCGTTGCTTGCGCGAGGGGCGGGACAGTTCGGCATGGGTCATGGGCAGGCTCCGGCGCAGTTTGCTGGAGACTGGCAGGCGCACATGACAGCGCCATGGCAAAACAGTGACGAGTGATGGCGTGCAGGGATTGAGGCACAATGGGCGCCTGCCCTGCGAGGAGCCCCCATGACCGCCGCCCCGATCCTCTCGCTGCGCCATTACCGTGACAGCCTGATCGCCCACAGCCACGAACACCCGCAACTGGTGTTCGGCCTGCGCGGCCGCCTGGATTTCGAGGTCCAGGGGCATGGCGCCGGGATCGATCGGCAGGGGCTGGTAGTGGTCCCGGCGGGTGCTCATCACACGTGCGCCAGCGATGCCGGCAGTGATTGTCTGGTGCTTGATGTGCCTGGGGAGCCTTGGTTGCGCGAGCACCTGGGCGAGCATGCCGATGCCAGCCGCCGCCTGCTCGACCGCCCCGTCACCCTGGGCCTGGATGAACGCCAGCAGCAACTGGTGGACTGGCTGGCGAGCAGCCCCATGCACGACCCGTTGATCGCCAGGCAAGGCGCGGCACTGCTGCTGGCCAGCCTCAACGCCACGGCGGCAGCCAGCGTGCACACCAGCCAGCGCCTGCCCTACGCAGCCTTCGATGCGCATATCGAACAGCATGCTGCCTACCCGCTGCAGGTTGCCGACCTGGCGCGCATCGCCGGGCTGTCCATTGCCCGACTGCATGCGCGCTTTACCGCAGAGTGCGGGATGACTCCGATGGACTACATTCGCCAGCGGCGTTTGCTCAAGGCGCGGCGGCTAATCGTGCAGACCGTGCTGCCGATGGGCGAAATTGCGGCGCAGGTGGGGTATAGCTCGCAAAGTGCCTTTTCAGCGGCGATGCTGCGGGCGTTCGGGTGTACACCGTTGGCTTTGCGACGAGAGCCTGGCGATAACTGACAGCAGTCTTGCGACAGAATGTGTTTGCCTGAGGCTTTACACTTTGCCTTTACCGGCCCTTTCGCGGGTAAACCCGCTCCTACAGGATTTCCGCAGCCCTGAAGGTTGTGCACAACCTGAACGGGTTTACCCGCGAAAGGGCCGGTACTGCCTGTAGAGATCTTCATCAAGGACTACCATGAACCACCGCACCGCCCTCGGCGCACTGCACATTGGCGCGCTGTTCTTCGGCCTTACCGGCGTCTTCGGCAAACTGGCTGCCAGCGCCAACCCGGCGATCATCGTCTTCGGTCGCGCTGCCTTCGCCGTACTCGCCCTGGCCCTGTTCGTCAGCCTGGCCGGCCCGGGCTGGCAACGCCTGAACAGCCAGGACGCGCGCCGCCTGTTGCTCGGCGGCGTGCTGCTGGCCGGCCACTGGGTCAGCTTCTTCATCGCCGTCAAAGTGGGCGGCGTGGCCATCGCCACCCTCGGCTTCGCCAGCTTCCCGGCCTTTACGGTGATCCTCGAAAGCCTGCTGTTCCGCGAGCGAATCCGCCGTAACGAAGCGGTATTGGTCGTGCTGGTCAGCATCGGCCTGATACTGGTCACGCCGGCATTCGATCTGGCCAGCGAAGCCACCGGCGGCCTACTCTGGGCACTGCTCTCGGGCCTGCTGTTCTCGCTACTGTCACTGACCAACCGGGCCGGCTCTGGCCGTTTGCCTGCGGTACAGGCAGCCCTGTGGCAGAACCTGGTGGTGGGCCTGTGCCTGCTGCCGTTCGCGGCGCCCGGCCTGGCCGACGTTGCGCCCCTGGACTGGCTGTGGATCGCCCTGCTCGGCATCTTCTGCACGGGAGTGGCGCACAGCCTGTTCGTTGCCAGCCTGGCGGTGATCAAGGCGCGCACCGCCGCCGTCGTGTTCGGCATGGAGCCGGTCTACGGCATTGCCGTGGCCTGGGCAGTATTCGCCGAGACCCCGACCGTGCGCATGCTGCTGGGCGGCGCGCTGATCATCTTCGCCATCGTGCTGTCCAGCCGTTTGGCTGCCGAGCAACCGCCCAGGCAGCGACCACTGACCGAGGGCGCCTGATCAGCGGTCGTTGTGACCAAGATCACGCTGCGGGTCGATCTGGTCGCGCACCCGCTGCTTCAGTACCTTCGCTTCGGGGAAACCACCGTCGGCCTTGCGCTCCCAGATCTGCACGCCATTGCAGGTGATGCGGAAGATACCCCCGGTACCCGGCTCCAGCGCTACCCGGCCAAGGTCGTCGGCAAAGGTGCTGAGCAGTTCCTGAGCCAGCCAGGCAGCACGCAAAAGCCACTGGCACTGGGTGCAATAGGTGATGACGATTTCCGGCTTGTTGTCAGCCATGGTGAAACATCTCCAGGTAAAGGGCCGCTTATACTAGCGGTCTTTAGCCCACGGTTTGAGACTCACGATGCGCCGTTTGCTGCTCTGTTTTCTGCTCCTCATTACCTCCCTTACGGCAATCGCTGCGGAACCCGCCAGGCCCAAGGTCGGCCTGGTATTGTCTGGCGGTGCAGCCCGTGGCCTGGCCCACATTGGCGTACTCAAGGCGCTGGAAGAACAGGGTGTGCGCATTGACGCCATCGCCGGCACCAGCATGGGCGCGGTGGTCGGCGGCCTGTACGCCTCGGGCTACAGTGTCGAAGAGCTGGAAAAACTCGCTACCACCCTTGACTGGCAACAGGCGCTCTCCGATGCCCCGCCGCGCGAGGATGTGCCCTTCCGACGCAAGCAGGATGACCGCGACTTCCTGGTCAAGCAGAAGCTCAGCTTTCGCGACGATGGCAGCCTGGGCCTGCCGCTGGGTGTGATTCAGGGCCAGAACTTGTCACTGCTGCTGGAAAGCAAACTGGCGCATACCGCCGACACCCGCGACTTCGACAAGCTGCCCATCCCCTTCCGTGCCGTGGCCACTGACATCGCCAGTGGCGAAAAAGTCGTTTTCCGCCGCGGCCACCTGCCCCAGGTAATCCGCGCCAGCATGTCGATCCCCGCCGTGTTCGCCCCGGTCGAACTGGACGGTCGCCTGCTGGTGGACGGCGGCATGGTCGACAACATTCCGGTGGATGTGGCCCGCGACATGGGCGTGGACCTGGCGATCGTGGTCGACATCGGCACCCCGCTGCGCGATCGCAAGCAATTGCTGACGGTGGTCGACGTGCTGAATCAGTCGATCACCTTGATGACCCGGCGCAACTCCGAAGAACAGCTGGCCAGCCTGCACCGCGACGACATCCTCATCCAGCCATCGCTCACCGCCTTCGGCGTGACAGATTTCGGCCGTGCCCGCGACATGATCGACGCCGGTTACCGCGCCACCCGCCTGCTTGACCCGCGCCTGGCCGCCCTGCGCCAGCTCGAGGGCGACGCCAGCCTGGCCGTGGCCCGCTCGCCGCACCAGCGCACGCCGGTAATCACCGCAATCCGGATCGAAAACGACTCCAAGGTCAGCGATGATGTGATCCGCTCGTACATCCGCCAGCCGATCGACGCACCGCTGGAACTGGACCGCCTGCAGACCGACATGGGTACGCTGTATGGCCTGGACTACTTCGACAGGGTGCAGTACCGCGTGGTGCACAAGGGCAACGACCACACCCTGGTAATCAACGCCCGTGGCAGACGCGGCGGCACCGACTACCTGCGCCTGGGCCTGAACCTGTCCGATGACCTGCGTGGCGACAGCGCTTTCAACCTGGGCGCCAGCTACCGGGTCAACGGCATCAACAGCCTTGGCGCCGAATGGCTGACCCGCGGCCAGATCGGCGACCAGCAAGAGCTGTACAGTGAATTCTACCAACCCCTGGATGTGGGCTCACGCTACTTCATCGCGCCGTACCTGGACCTGGGCTCGCAGAACATCGAAGCGACCCTGGACAACGACCCCGTCGCCGAGTATCGCCTGGAGCGCTACGGCTTTGGCCTGAATGTAGGCCGGCAGATCGGCAACAGCGGTGAAGTGCGCCTGGGCGCGGGCAAGGCCTGGGGCGAAGCCGAAGTGCGCATCGGCGACCAGGACTTGCCCAAAGTCAGTTTCAACGAAGGCTTCTACGAACTGAAGTACTCGTTCGACACCCTCGATAACGTGTACTTCCCGCACCATGGCGAGGACATCGGCCTGACCTTGCGCAAATACGACAAGTCGCTGGACTCCGACCAGAATTACCGGCAGTGGCTGTTTACCCTGGACAAGGCCCTCAGCAGCGGGCCGAACACGTTCGTGCTGGGTGGGAGCTACGGGCGCACGCTGGACGATACCGAAGTGGTGACGTCGAGCTTTGTGCTGGGCGGGGCGCGACAGCTGTCAGGCTTCCGCCAGGACTCGGTATCGGGGCAGAACGCGAGCCTGCTGCGCATGGTCTATTACCGTCGGCTGACGCCGCGGGCCTATGTGCCGCTGGACTTCCCGTTATACATAGGCGGCTCGCTGGAGCGTGGGCGGGCATGGAACAACGACAACGAGTTCGACAGTGGGTACATCAATGCGGCGAGCATCTTCCTGGGGTTGGAGACGCCTCTAGGGCCGCTGAACTTCAGCTATGGCGCCAACAGTGCACATGAACAAGCGGTGTACCTGAACCTTGGGCACACCTTCTGAGGCTTGCACTGCACCTGAATCGATGGGCGGGCTCAGGACTTTTCGAGGTTGGCCAGGATCTTGGCATGCACGCGCATACAGACCTGCAAGTCAGCCTCGTCCACGCCGGTAAACAGCTCGACCCGCAGCTGGTTGGCGATGGTCTCGATCTGATCGATCAACGGCTTGGCCGGCGGGCACAGCACAATCTTCTTCGCCCGCCGATCCTCCAGCACCGCCTGACGACGCACCAGCCCTTGCGCTTCCAGGCTGTCAAGCAGACGCGCCAGGGTCGGGCCTTCAACGCCTACGCTCTGGGCCAGCTCACGCTGGGTCGGGGCTTCCTCGAAGCGAGCCAGGTGCAGCAACACCAGCCAGCGCGCCTGGGACAGGTTGAGCCCGGCCAGGCGGCGGTCCAGCTCGGCACGCCAACCTCGGGACATCTGGGCCAGTTGCATGCCAAAGCGGTGTTGGTTGTCGTTCAGGGGCATAAGGAGCTCATTGAGTAGATCTAATTATTAGGCAGCTAACCATGCCCTGCCCCACGAGGCAAGGCTCGGCCACGCCTGCTCGGTCGAAAATCGTCAAAAAGCATGACAAAGGTCAGCAGATGGCGCTTCTGCCTTCGATCCTGCCTGTGCTCACAATTCGAATTCCGCCGCCAGTGCTGCCCGCACGCAATAAAGTACGCCCTCCGGTACCCGCGCCCCGAACTGGGGGGCAATGGCCGACACCGGTGGCAGTTCACCTTCGCCATCAAGAAAGGCGTCCTGTACCTCCATCATCAGGTCTTCCGGCAGGTCGATGGCCTGGTCAAGACTCAGCTCCTGGCGGCCCAACGCCTCGGCCAACAGGCTATACACGTTCTTCTCGCTGCAATTGAGCTGCCCGGCGATCTGCGCCGGGGTCATGCCGGCACGGGCCAGGCTGACCAGTTCGTGGCGCAGGTCGAGCACCACTTTCGGTGCCTCGTCGGTGCCTCCGCTGTTGTTCAGCACTTCGAGGAACGCCTGGCCGTAGCGCTCCAGCTTGCGCGCCCCCACACCGCTGACCTGGGCCATGTCGCTGAGGCTGACCGGCTGGCTACGCAACATCTCCAGCAGTGTCGAGTCAGGGAAGATGACGTAGGGTGGCACACTGTGTTCTTCGGCCAGCTTGCGGCGCAGGGTGCGCAGTGCTTCCCACAGATCGCGCTCTTCGGCACGCACCAGCTGGCTGGCAGGGCTGCCGCCACCGGACGACGAGGTTTTGGCCGTGGTCTGCGGTTTGAGGTCACGGCGCAGTTGCAAGGTCACCTCGCCGCGCAGCAGCGGCCGGCAGCTGTCGGACAGGCGCAGGCCGCCGTAGCCTTCCAGGTCGATATCGACCAGCCCGCGCGCCACCAACTGACGGAACAGCGAGCGCCACTCGACCTCGGCCAGACCTTTGCCAACGCCAAATACCGACAGCTTCTCGTGGCCGAAATTGCGCACCTTCTCGGTGTCCTTGCCCAACAGCACATCGACCAGGTGGCCAACACCATAGCGCTGGCCGGTGCGGAACACCGCCGACAGCGCCTGGCGGGCCGGCTCGGTGGCGTCCCAGGTCTGGATGTTGTCGACACAGTTGTCGCAATGCCCGCACGGTTGTTCGAGGGTCTCGTCGAAGTAGGCCAGCAGCGACTGGCGGCGGCAGCGGGTTTCTTCGCACAGCGCCAGCATGGCATCCAGCTTGTGCTGCTCGATGCGCTTGTGGCGCTCGTCGCCTTCGGAGTTCTGCAGCATCTGCTTGAGCATCACCATGTCCTGCAGCCCGTAGGCCATCCAGGCATCGGAGGGCAGGCCGTCACGGCCGGCACGGCCGGTTTCCTGGTAGTAGGCCTCAAGCGATTTGGGCAGGTCGAGGTGGGCAACGAAGCGCACGTTGGGTTTGTCGATACCCATGCCGAAAGCAATGGTAGCGACCATGATCAGCCCTTCCTCGTTCAGGAAGCGATGCTGGTTGGCCGCCCGCGTCTCGGCGGCCAGGCCGGCGTGATACGGCAGCGCGGGGAAACCCTGACTACAGAGGAAGGCGGCGGTTTCGTCGACCTTCTTGCGCGACAGGCAGTAGACGATGCCAGCGTTGCCACGGCGCTCGCCGAGAAAGGCCATCAACTGCTTGCGCGGTGCCTCCTTGGGCACGATGCGGTAGAAGATGTTGGGCCGGTCGAAACTCGACAGGAAGCGCTCGGCGCCTTGCAGGTGCAGGCGCTGGACAATCTCCTCGCGGGTCCGCATGTCGGCCGTAGCGGTAAGCGCAATGCGCGGAACATGCGGGAACAGCTCGGCCAGCTGGCCCAGTTGCAGGTACTCGGGGCGGAAATCGTGACCCCATTGCGATACGCAGTGGGCCTCGTCAATGGCGAACAGCGAGATGTCCAGATCGCGCAGGAAGTCGAGCATGCGCGGCTGCACCAGACGTTCCGGCGCCAGGTACAGCATCTTGACTTCACCACGGCGCAGGCGCCCGGCCAGCTCACGCTGCTGCTCTGCCGTCAGGGTAGAGTTCAGGGCGGCCGCAGACACACCCAGCTCGTCAAGGGTGGCGACCTGGTCGTCCATCAGCGCGATCAGTGGCGATACCACCACCGTCAGGCCCGGGCGCAGCAGCCCCGGCACCTGGAAGCACAGCGACTTGCCACCACCGGTGGGCATCAGCACCAAGGCATCGCCGCCATTGGCCACGCATTCGATGATCGCTGCCTGGCGCCCACGGAAACTGTCGTAGCCGAAGATGTCCTTGAGAACGCGCTGAGCCTGTTCGAGCATGTGCAACTCCAAATCGCCGTACCATCCTGGATAAAGGCTGGACGAAAAACCCGCCCCGCACACGCCAAATGCGTAAGCGGTTTTTGCCAGGCAGCCGGCAAAACCTGCCCCTGGATGAAAAATCGCGGAGTATACCGCAGCACCGCCCTGCACAGGCACCACGGCGATAGACGTTCCCTTTGCCCCGCTGCCGCTGCAAGGTGCTAGAATTCGTTATCGTTTATTCCCCAAGGTAGCCCTGTAATGTCCTTCGCCGAGCAACTGACCCGCCTGCAAGCCTTCCTCGACGCCGACGAGCTGCACGAAGAAGCGCTGGACTACGTCGCCGCACATGGCTACCTCACTGCTCTTTCGATCAACGCCGAGGACGTGCCCGAGCGCGAGTGGATCGACGCCCTGTTCGCCGAAGAGCCGCACTACGCCAGCGAAGCCCAGCGCACCGAAATCGAGGCCACCCTGGTGGCGCTCAAGGCGCACATTGCCCGCCAGTTGGCCAGCGACGAAGAATTCGACCTGCCATGCGACCTCGACCTGACCGATGAGCCGGACGATTCCGACCTGCGCGGCTGGTGCATCGGCTTCATGGAAGGCGTGTTCCTGCGGGAAGAGGCGTGGTTCGAGAACGCCGAAGAAGAGGTCAGCGAGATGCTGCTGCCGATCATGGTGGGTTCGGGGTTGTTTGACGAGCAACCAGAGTTCGCCGACATCGCCAGCAACGCCAACCTGCAGGATGACATGATCGTGCAGATCCCCGAGGCGCTGAGTGCACTGTTCCTGCTGCTGCACGCCCCTGACGAAAAACCGGCGCTGCTCAAGCCACGCCACCACTGAGCAAGCTGTGCGCTACCTGCTGCTGGCCACGGGCTGGCTCAGCGTCGCGCTGGGGGTGCTGGGGATATTCCTGCCGGTATTGCCCACCACCCCATTCCTGCTTTTGGCGGCGGCCTGCTTTGCCCGCAGCTCGCCGCGCTTCCATCACTGGCTGGTCCATCATCCCAAGCTGGGGCCATGGATCCGTGACTACCTCAGTGGTGAAGGCATCCCCCTCAAGGGCAAGGTCTACGCCATCGGCCTGATGTGGGCCAGCATTGGCCTGTCGTGCTATCTGGTGCCGCTGTTCTGGGCGCGCACCTTCATGCTGACCAGTGCCACATTGGTCACCCTGTACATTCTCAGCCTGAAAACCCTGCACAAGCCAAAGTGACAATATTTTGTCGCCAAATATCGCTTTCGCCTAATCAACACCCTCTTTATCCGAATTAGTTCTGGAACTGCGCATAGCCCTTGTATCCATTGGTTTTCAAGGCATTCTTCGTGTTCATTCCGTGCGCTTGAATGCACACTTATTAGACAATAAAGATCTTTTATGGCAATTTGATATGAATAAATCTTCTTACCTATCGCGTTGAATGTACTTAGCTGTGTTGTTAAAAACCTGCAACACTATACGCGATAAGTTTATCGTCATTTTTTTGGCGAGCAGCAGGATCAATTCCAGGATCAGGGAGATGTACCATGCGCGTTTTGAACCCCATCACCAGTGCTTTATTGTTGGCCCTGGCGAGTGCCAACGTACAGGCGATGTCGATTACCGAGGCTGTCCAAAGCGCCGTGGACTACCACCCACAAGTCAGCTCCAACCGTAACAGCAAGCTGTCGGCCGATGAAGACGTGAAGTTCGCGCGTGGTGGCTACTACCCTTCCGTGGACCTGGTTGCCGGCTACGGCCGCCAGCGCTCGGACAACGCCACTACCCGCGCTGCGGGTAATCACAACAAGGAAACCCTCAACTACACCCAGTCCGAGCTGCGTCTGCGGCAGATGATCTTCGACGGCTTCAACACCGCGAATGAAGTGGGCCGCACCGAGGCGGTCTCTACCTCCCGCGCCTATTACACCCAGGCCGTTGCCCAGGATGTCGCACTGCGTGCAGTCGAGGTCTACCTGGAGGTGCTCAAACGCCGTGAACTGGTGACCTTGGCCAAGAACAACCTGCAAGCTCACCTGCGCGTCAACGACCAGATTGGCCTGCGCAACGAGCGCGGCGTCGGCAGCACCGCCGACCTCGACCAGTCCCGCGCCCGTCGCGCCCTGGCAGAAAACAACCTGGACACCGCCGAAGTCGACCTGGCCGATGCCGAGGCCAACTTCTTCAGTGTGATCGGCCGTGCCCCGGACGAGCTGGAAAGCCCGCAGACCATCAAGAGCGAGGTGCCAGGCACCCTCGAAGAAGCCCGCGATGGCATGCGTCAGAACAACCCGTACATCAAGTCTGCCCAGGCTGACGTCAACGCCGCCGAGAAGCAGTACGAAGTGGGCAAGTCGACTTTCTACCCACGCTTCGACGCCATTCTGGCAACCGGTGCCAACAACAACACCGGCGGCGAAAAAGGCCACAACAACAACGACTGGCAAGCTGGCGTGGAGATGAACTACAACCTGTTCCGCGGCGGCAGCGACAAGGCTCGTCTGCAGTCGGACGCGCACAAGATCAACCAGGCACTGGACATTCGCAACAACGCCCTGCGTGAGTTGACCGAGAACCTGAGCCTGGCGTGGAATGCCATGAACAACGCCAGCAAGCAGCTGCCGACCGCGCGCGAATACGCCGAGACCACCAAACGTGTGCGTGCGGCCTACCAGGACCAGTTCGGCCTGGGTCAGCGCACCCTGCTGGACGTACTCGACAGTGAGAACGAGCTGTACAACGCCGACCGCCGCTACACCGAGGTGCGTTATACCGAAGAGTTCTCGCGCTACCGCGTACTGGCGACCATGGGTGAATTGCTGAGCAAACAGCATATTTCGCTGCCGCCAGAGGCGCTGGCGACTACCGAAGTACGCACCGAGGCACGTCTGCCTGAGATGCGTTGAGCGGATTTGAGGTAGCGGGGCCGCTTTGTGCTGCGAATGGGCTGCAAAGCAGCCCCCAACCCTCACCCACGGCCATGATTACGCTGAAACGTCTCTACACCCATGGCCCTGATCTGCCCCTCGATCAACGCCTCGAACGGCGCTAACAGTGCATCGAAGCAGGCCGGTTGCTCCAGCGTGTTCAATGCCCCGACCACCGCCTCGATCGTCGACACTGCACCCGCCTCCGGCGCTTTGCGCAACCGATAGCGTGAAGCGGCCACCTGCCCCAGCGTCACCCGTGGCAGCCCCCCCAGCAACGGGTTCAGGTACAGCAGCTTGCGCGCCTTGCGCCAGGTGCCGTCGGGTACGATCAGCAGCAAAGGTTTGTCGCCCGCCTCGCCATACGCTGTCAGCACCTGAGCATCATCACCAGGGAACAACAGCACCGGGTGGTATCCGGGGGTGGCGAGCAGGTCATGCAGGTCATCGAACACCTCTCCAATACGCAGTTCGGCATTGTTCAGGCCAAGGGCAGCCAGGCGCGCCGTGTTCAGGGCGTGGGCAGTTTCACTGGGGTGCTGCAGCAGAATCACACGGGTGCGGCTGTCGAGCGCGGGGATCAGTGGGCATAGGCAATGGTCGAGCGGGCGCTGGCAGCGCTCGCAGCGGGGTCTGGGCATGGCGGTCTCCTTGGCGGGGACAGTTTGCCACATAACCGGGGCCCGCTTAGCGGGCCCCGCGATTTCAACGGTTGAACCTTTCCGCCAGGCTATGCAGGTACTCCGCCATGCGCTCGAGGTCCTGGCTGATTTCTGCGCCTTGCCTGGCTTGCCCGGCGCTCTGGTCGCACAGTTGGGCAATCCTCACGATCTGCTGGTTGATGTCTTCTGCCACATGGGTTTGCTGCTCCGATGCCGTGGCCATCTGCTGGCTCATGCCGGTGATGCGGCTGACCGCCTGGGCAATCCCGCTCAGCGCCGCCTGCACCGCCTCGACACTGTGCACACTGTCCCGGGAAATCTGCTCGCCCCGGCTGGCAGTGCTCACCGCTCGCTCCGCCCCGGCCCTCAATGAAGCGATGATATGGTGGATCTCTTCGGTCGACGCACGGGTGCGCTGCGCCAACGACCGCACTTCATCAGCCACCACGGCGAACCCGCGCCCTTGCTCACCGGCGCGCGCCGCTTCAATGGCGGCGTTAAGCGCCAGCAGGTTGGTCTGCTCGGCAATCGAAGTGATCACGTCGACCACACTACCAATCGACTGGGTCTGCTCGGCCAAGGCGTTGACCGCCTGACCAATGTCATTGACTGCATCGCTCATGCTGCCCATGGCCTGCAGGCTCTTCAGGGCCAGCTCGCTGCCCTGCTGCGCCAGCTGGTCGGCATCACCTGCCGCGTGTGCCGTGCTTTGCACGTTGTGGGTAACCTGCTGGATGGTTGCCGCCATCTGTGCGATAGCCGTGGCGGATTGGTCGGTCTCGCTGCGCTGCCGGTCGAGCATCTGCGCCTGGGCATCGGACAGGTCGGAAGATTGCGCCGCCCGCGACTTTACCCCGACCCCGGCATCCACCAGCCGGGTCAGGGCCGTTTGCAGGCGGGCTTCTTCGCTGATGATAGCCAGGTCGAGCTGGCCCTGCAGGCCTGGGTTGTCGCTGTAGGTCAGTGCCACCAACGGACTGGTAAAGGCCTTGGGATGCTCGGCCAGCGTGCGGCGAATGGCCTGGTTCTGCCGGCGCTCGACCACGTACCAAGCCAGGAGCAGACTTGCCATCAGCACCGCGAGTGCGGCATAGGGTGGCAGCCAAAGGTAACCCGCCGCCGACAGCAGGCCGGCGCCGATCAGCGGCCAGCCATGGCCCAGGCCGTGCCCCAGGCGGGCAGCCCAAGGCACCGGACCGCGGCCATCGCGCAAGCGCGCATACAGTGCCTCGGCGCGGCGGATCTGCTCGCGCGTGGGCACCGAGCGCACCGACTCGTAGCCACTGATCCGGCCCTGTTCGTAGATCGCCGTGACGTAAGCGCTTACCCAGTAGTAATCGCCGTTCTTCGCCCGGTTCTTGACTATGCCCATCCAGGGTTTGCCCTGCTTGATGGTTTCCCACATGTGGCCAAACACTGCCGGCGGCATGTCCGGGTGGCGCACCAGGTTGTGCGGTTGACCGACCAGCTCGTCGTAGGTAAAGCCGCTGATCGCAACAAAGGCGTCGTTGCAGTAGGTGATGCGGCTGTCGAGGTCAGTCGTGGAAATAAGGCGTTGATCGCCGGGGAAGGTTCTTTCGTGCTCAGTGACGGGCAAATTCATGCGCATCTTGGGCGATCCTTGCAGGATGAAATGAGGGAAAATCATCAGCGCAAGTTGATATGTAGCAGAGCGCTATCAGGTTAGCGGCCAACGTTTACCGGATTTTAACCCCCTCCCGACGGAATGCATGAATGCGTCGCATCTCAGCCCACGTTGAGCTGGCTTTTCAGCAGGTCACGGAAGGTCTGGATCAACGGTTCACGGCTACGTCCGCGGCGAATGATCAGCGAGAACGGGGCCTGGTAACCAAAGGTCGACGGCGACAGCACGCGCAAGTCACCTTTGTCGACCCAGGCCTGGGCGTAGTGCTCAGGCAAGTAGCCAATATAGGCCCCGGAAAGGATCAGGATCAGCTGCGCCTCCATGCTTTCAACCGTCGCTGCACTGTGCTTGAAGCCATGCCGGGCCAGTTCGGCCTGGCTCCAGTAACCACGCCCGACCATGCGCTGCTGGGTCACCACCTGCTCGGGGATGCGCCGCTCGGCATACAACGGGTGGCGGCTGCTGCAGTACAGCCAGTGCTGTTCGCGGTACAACGGCTGGTAGAGCAAGCCGCTCATCCGCGAAGAAAACGCGCCGATGGCCAGGTCCAGGCGGTTGTCCTGCACCCCCAGTTGCAGCTCGTAGGGGCTGGACACCGACAGATGCAGGTGCACTGCTGGGTGTTCCTGGCTGTAGGCACCGATGGCTTCGGCCAGCGGCAAGGCGCGGTCACCGACTGTGGAGTCGATCACCCCAAGGTTGAGGGTGCCACGCAATTCACCCTTGAGGGCGGCGGCATACTGCTCGAAACCGTCCAGCTCGGCCAGCAGGCGCAGGGTCTCCTGATGAAACAGCTCGCCCTTGCTGGTCAGGCTGAAGCCACCCCGACCACGGTGGCACAGCACGATACCCAAGGCGCCCTCCAGCTGGCTCATGTAGGTACTGATGGCCGAGGTCGACAGGTTCAGCTCGCGCTGGGCGTTGGCAAAGCCCTGGTGGCGCACCACGCTGATGAAGATGCGCAGCAGTTTCAGGTCGGGCAAGGTCGAGGCCATGGTGCAACGGTTCCACAAGGGTATGTGCGCGCAGTCTAACCGCTCCACCCGCCTTTAGTTCAGAAAATCCTGAACTAAGTATTTGTCGGTAGCGATTCTTCCCGGGCACTACCTTGAGCAGACTTGGCCGAAATGTCCCTGCCCGCCGGCAAACCACACGTGAATGGCGCGCGGCGGCACAGGTTCGAACAAACACAACAATCGACCGACTGATGAGGCCCACCGTGGACAAGACTCTCCACCAACCACTGGGCGGCAATGAAATGCCGCGATTCGGCGGCATCGCCACCATGCTCCGCCTCCCCCACCTGCAAAGCGCCGAAGGCCTGGATGCTGCCTTCATCGGCGTACCACTGGATATCGGTACCTCGCTACGCTCCGGCACTCGCTTCGGCCCACGGCAGATCCGCGCCGAATCGGTGATGATCCGCCCGTACAACATGGCTACCGGTGCCGCCCCGTTCGACTCGCTGTCGGTCGCCGATATCGGCGATGTGGCAATCAACACCTTCAATCTGCTGGACGCCGTGCGCATCATCGAAGAAGCGTATGACGAGATCGTCGAGCACAACGTCATTCCCATGACCCTGGGGGGCGATCACACCATCACCCTGCCGATCCTGCGCGCACTGCACAAGAAACACGGCAAGATCGGCCTGGTGCACATCGATGCCCACGCCGACGTCAACGACCACATGTTCGGTGAGAAGATCGCCCACGGCACCACCTTCCGCCGCGCCGTGGAAGAAGGCCTGCTCGACTGTGAGCGCGTGGTGCAGATCGGCCTGCGCGCACAGGGCTACACCGCCGATGACTTCAACTGGAGCCGTCGCCAGGGCTTCCGCGTGGTCCAGGCCGAAGAGTGCTGGCACAAGTCACTGGAGCCACTGATGGCCGAAGTGCGGGAAAAAGTCGGCGGTGGCCCGGTTTACCTGTCTTTCGACATCGATGGCATCGACCCGGCCTGGGCGCCCGGTACCGGAACCCCGGAAATCGGCGGCTTGACCACCATCCAGGCGATGGAGATCATTCGCGGCTGCCACGGCCTGGACCTGATCGGCTGTGACCTTGTCGAAGTCTCCCCGCCTTACGACACCACCGGCAACACCTCGCTGCTCGGTGCCAACCTGCTGTTCGAGATGCTCTGCGTGCTACCGGGCGTGGTGCGTCGCTAGGCTTTTCATACAGAGCCTAAAACCGTTACACCCCGGCAGGAGCCATGAGGGAGGGCCACTGAGGCCCGCCAACACACGACAGGACCGCCGGGCGCCATGAACCCCGCCCGCGTGGTCGATCTCGCCATAATAAAGATAATCGGGAGACCCCAATGGCCTTGGACATCATTGTTGTAATGATCTATACCGCCGGCATGCTCGGGCTTGGCTGGTATGGCATGCGCCGCGCGAAAACCCATGAAGACTACCTGGTAGCCGGGCGCAATCTCGGTCCGGTGCTGTACATGGGCACCATGGCCACCACCGTACTCGGTGGCGCCTCCACCGTCGGCACCGTGCGCCTGGGCTACGTCCACGGCATCTCCGGCTTCTGGCTGTGCGCAGCCTTGGGCATGGGCATCATCGCCATCAACCTGTTCCTCGCCAAACCGCTGCTGCGCCTGCGCATCTTCACCGTGACCCAGGTACTGGAACAGCGCTACAACCCCACCGCACGCCAGGCCAGCGCCGTCATCATGCTGGCTTATGCACTGATGATCGGGGTCACCTCGACCCTGGCCATGGCCACGGTCCTGCAGGTGCTGCTGGACCTGCCGTTCTGGGCTTCTCTGATGCTCGGCGGTGGCGTGGTAGTGCTGTACTCGACCATCGGCGGCATGTGGTCGCTGACCCTGACCGATATCGTCCAGTTCGTGATCAAGACTGTCGGCCTGATGTTCATCCTGCTGCCAGTGTGCCTGTACAAGGCCGGTGGCTGGGACACCCTGGTGGCCAAATTGCCAGCGGCCAGCTTCCAGCTGACTACCATTGGCTGGGACACCATCATCACCTACTTCCTGATCTACTTCTTCGGCATCCTCATCGGCCAGGACATCTGGCAGCGGGTGTTCACCGCCCGTGACGAAAAGGTCTGTCAGCGTGCCGGTACCACCGCTGGTGTGTACTGCGTGCTGTATGGCCTGGCCTGTGCGGCGATTGGCATGGCTGCACACGTGCTGATGCCCGACCTGGCCAACCCGAACAACGCCTTTGCCGAGATGATCAAGACCACCTTGCCCGATGGCATCCGTGGCCTGCTGATGGCCGCGGCCCTGGCGGCGATGATGTCCACCGCCAGTGCCGGCCTGCTGGCTGCCTCGACCACCGTGACCGAAGACCTGCTGCCCAAGCTGCGTGGCGGCAAGCAGTCGAGCCTGGGTACCAGCCGCCTGTTCACCCTGCTCACTGGCCTGGTGGTGCTGGGCATCGCGCTGGTGGTAAATGATGTGATCAACGCCCTGACCCTGGCTTACAACCTGCTGGTCGGCGGCATGTTGATCCCGCTGATCGGGGCGATCTTCTGGAAGCGTGCGACCACCGCAGGCGCGATTGCCAGCATGTCGCTGGGCTTTGCCACCGCTCTGCTGTTCATGTTCATGGACGGGATGGAAGCCAATACGCCGATCTACTACAGCTTGGCAGTAGGGCTGGTGAGCTTTGTAGTGGTGAGCCTGGTGTCGCGCAAGTCAGTAGCGGCGGTGAAGCTGGCCTGACCGTTGTACCGGCCCTTTCACTTGTAGGAGCGGGCTTGCCCGCGAAAGGGCCAGTACAGGCAATAGACAGTCAACAGACACAAAAAGGCCGCTGCACACACTCGGGTGCAGCGGCCTCTGTCGTTAATCAGCGACGACGCGATTGACGTTTGCGCTGCTCTTCATCAGTCGGGATCGGTACCGGCTGCAGGGGTGGTGGAATCAGCCCCAAGGCGACGGCCAGGTCGTGGAGCCAGTTTGACAGTGGTTTATTCATAATGCCCCCTTGACGGGTCAGCCTCACGGCGAATCAATCCTGCGATGTTTCATACAGATCATAGCCCGATGTCCTGTATTACGCATGCCTCTGTTCCTACAGATAAGGGCCATTTTGACGCGGATCAAGCCGTGGCGGCGCATTCCGACGACTGGTTAATCGTTTCGCTTTGTTGCAGGTCGATCCATGCCTGCAGATTAGCCCCGCGCATACCCTGGCGCCACATCAGCCAGGTGACCGCCTGATCGAAAGGCGCCTGCAGCGGGTGCACCCTCACCCGATCACGTCCAGGCAGGCTGTCGAGCATCGACTGGGCCATCATCGCCACACCCGCACCCGCGATCACACAGGCCAGCATGCTCTGGTACGACTCGATCTCCATCACCCGCCCCATCGGCGTATGGGCATGGGCATACCAGGCCTCCAGACGCATGCGATACGAGCAGCCTTGGCGGAAGGTGAACACCGCCTTGCCCGCCACGTCCTTGGCGGTGCGTACCGCCAGGTGCTCGGGACTGGTGATCAGTACCAGTTGCTCATCGCACAGCGGCACGCCATCCAGCCCGGCAAGGCTCGGTGGCCCGTCCACAAGAGCAGCATCCAGGGTGTGGTTCAGCAGCCCTTCAAGCAACTCGCCGCTGGGTGCAGCACGCACTTGCAGGTTCACCTGCGGGTAAGCCTGGTGATAGCGCGCCAGCAACCCCGGCAGGTGGGTCGCCGCCGTGCTGTACATGGTCCCCAGCACGAAGTCCCCAGCCGGCTGACCGCCACGCACGGCGCCCAGCGCTTCGTCGCGCAAGGCTGACATGCGGTTGGCATAGTCCAGCAGCACCTTGCCTGCTGGCGACAACTGAAGGCGCTGGCGTTCGCGCAGGAACAGTTCGACGCCCAACTGCTCCTCGAGCTGGCGCAGGCGCGTGGAGAGGTTTGATGGCACCCGGTGCAGACGCTCTGCGGCACGGGTAACCGAGCCTTCCTCGGCCACGGCCTGAAAGATACGCAGTTGGCTGAATTCCACAACATTCTCCAAAACAGAACAACTTGATCATCATTATTCAATTTTATTGAAAATAAAAGCGCCCTAACCTGCCAGCCATCACTTTATCTGCGCAGGAGACCTGTCATGTCGCCACTCATTCAACTGCTCGCCAGCGCCGTGGCGCTGATGATGGCCATGGGCATCGGTCGTTTCGCCCTCACCCCGCAACTGCCACAACTGATTGCCGAAGGCCAGTTCGACCTGACAGTCGCCGGGCTGGTCGCGGCGGCCAATTACCTGGGCTATTTCGTGGGCGCGGTGGACGCCATGTTCGCCCGCTCGCCAGGCCAGGTACGCCTGCGCCTGCATGCGGGGCTGTGGCTGTGTGTGCTGCTGACCTTGGCCTCGTGGGCTGCCGACGGCTTCTGGGGCCACCTGCTGCTGCGCTTTGGCACAGGCGTAGCCAGCGCCTGGGTGCTGGTGATGATCACCAGCCTCAGCCAGCAGGTAGCCAATGTGCACAACCGCCAACGCCTGGGAGCGCTGGTATTCGCCGGGCCCGGCCTGGGTATTGCCGTGACCGGGCTAACGGCAATGGCCGCACATGTGCAGGGACTGGGCTCGGCAGCGCTGTGGCTGATCTATGCCGTGGCTGCCCTGGTGATGCTGTTGGCCGTGCGGCCATGGTTGCCACGGGCATTGCAAACCGCGCCGACTCAGTTGCCAGTACGACAAGGCCCGACGCGCAGTGTCGGCACTGGCCGCCTGGGGTTGGTGTATGGCCTGTATGGCATGGGCTACATCCTGCCAGCTACCTTTCTGTCACAGATGGCCAATCAGCAGTTTCGCGGGCAGTGGCTGGCCGACCTGTTCTGGCCGGCGTTTGGCCTGGCGGCGGCGCTGGGCGTCCTGCTGGTGAGCGTGCGCCGTGGCGGTCGCACTTCAACCTGGTTGACCGTCACCCTGTGGTTGCAAGGGCTGGGTGTGCTGGCCTGCCTGATGGGTGGAGGGACCGGCCTGGCGCTGGGTGTTGCGCTGTGTGGCGGGCCATTCCTGGCCTGCATGCAACTGGTCATGCAACGCTCGCGCGAGTTGGCGCCACATGCCACACAGCGCAATGCCGGGCTGCTGACCGCGTGCTTTGCCTTGGGGCAGTTGAGTGGTCCGCTGCTGGCCGCGCTCAGCAGCCATTACAGCGGCGGGCTGCAACCCGCATTGATGCTGGCGGCGGGCGGGTTGGCGGTGGCTGGCGGGTTGGTCCAGTTGCCGGGTAATGCACAACAGGGAAGCGCCTGTCAGGCCAAGGTTGCATCCTGAATCGATGCAGTCTGTACCGGCCTCTTCGCGGGCAAGCCCGCGCCTACAACGGCTGTGTAGGCGCGGGCTTGCCCGTGAAAAGGCCGGTATAGGCAACGCATCACCCTACCAACCGCCGCAATTGCTGTTTCACCCAAGGCTCGGCACTTACCAGGATCACACCCAGCAACACCATCAACGCCCCCACCACGAAATTCGCACTGAGCGGCTCGTCCAACAGCAAAACGCCAAAGGTCACCCCAAACAACGGGGTAATGAAGGAAAACACCGCGAGGTTCGACGCCAGGTATTTGCGTAGCAACCAGAACCAGGTCAGGTAGCTGACGAACGACACCACAATCCCCTGGAACAACACGCTGCCCATAGCCAGCGGCGTCAGCGACACCGCGCCGATCTGCCCGCTGACCAGGGCAATCAGCAGCAGCCCGGCAAACCCGACCGCCAGCTGATAGAACAGGGTCAAGGTTGCCGGCGCCTCCGATAGCCGTGAGCAACGCACCACCACCGTAGTCGCACCCCAAGCCAGCCCGGCGATCACGCCAAAGGCATCACCCAGCAAGGTGCGGCCGTCCATGTGCTCGAACGAAGTGCCACCGGCAAAGGCCATGGCTATGCCGCCGAAGGCCAGCAGAATGCCCAGCCATTGCAACAGCCGCAAGCGTTCACTGGATAGCCGAAAATGCAGGCCCAAGGCGGTAAATACCGGCGCGGTGTAGAGGAACACCGACATATGCGCCGCCGAGGTCAGTTTCAGCCCTTCGGCAATGAACAGAAACTCCACCCCGAACAGCCCGCCCGCCAGCAACCCAGCGCGCCAGGTGCTGCCGACCTGCTCCCAGCCTCCCCGCCAGCACAGCATCAGGCCTACCAGCACAGCGGCAATGCCATTGCGCAGTGCTGCCTGCATCACGGGCGCGATGTCGACGGCGGCGGTCTTGATCAGTACCTGCTGGCAGCCCCAGATCAGGCAAAGCCCCAGCATTACCTGGAAGGCAAAGGCATCAGGGTTCTTGCGGACCGCGCTCATAAGCGGGCCTCTGGGGTGATCGTAGGCATGGGCAAGGCTCGGCAGCGTTCAGAAGCTACCGATTATCGGGTTTTGAACGCTGCACTTGCCAGCCTTAAAACGACCTCAAGCAATCTGTGCCTTCGCAGATACCTGTTCGAACGTCGTTTCGTCCAGCGCATCCTCCTGCTCATCCAGCACCTGGCGCGGGTGCTCGAAGCCGGGGATGCTGCTGTCGATCAGGCTCATCAAGCGCGAGCCGCGTTCGGTCAGGACGAAGTTTTCGCCATTGCCGCCGTCCTCTTCAGGCCGGCATTCAATGAATCCGCGCTCGAATAGCAGCTTTTCATACTCGCATGCACGGGTTTTCAGGTGATCCAGGTCACCCACCGGCTCACCCTTGGCGGCCAGTGCAGCAGCATGCTGCTCGGCATAGGGGCGGGGCGTGAAGCTGTGACCGGCGCCGTTCTGCACTTCGTGCAGCAAGCGTTCGATCAGGTCCCAGTCGTAGGCGATGCTCATGGCTATGGGCTCCTGCTGTGGACGAAAAGGGGTACACAGGTTGGGACCTGCCAAGGTTGCCAAGCGTTCCGAAGCGCTTAGCGCTGGCGTTGTTGCGCGCCGCGCGGGCGGCGCCCGGTCTCCCAGGCGCTGAAAACACTACGATAGGCGCAAATTTTCCTGTCCAGACACGAAATTTAATAACCCCCCAATTTCAACCAGCTCCAAAGGCCAATGAGCGACAAGAAAATAGCGACATGAAGAAACCACAAGCTAACCAGCATGCGGCGCAATCCACCAGGAAATTTTTTTACATCCTGAACGTCTAGAAGGCCTTTACGAACGCAAATCGCCCTCATCGACAACATCACGGATGCCGAGCCGGTACGCATCACTTTACCTACGAAACCTGCATGACCAAAAATCTTTTTATTACCAGAAACCATCAAACTATTAGAAAGCAACGACTCTATTTGACTCACATAGCGAACCGAGACATAAACCCATATAAATATGACTATGAACATAGCCACCATCAAGGGAAGGCCTAACCACCTGGCGTCGAACTCAATCATTGCGCCACCTCATATATCAACTCACCAAGCATTTCACCGATATCACCTACGATCGAACCGCCTGTAGCGCCACCCACGGCACCGCCAATGACAGTGCACGCGAGAGCCCCCGGACCGCCTGTCGTCACTCCAAGGAAAAGCACGCAACCAGTTCCCCCTAGAAATCCACCAATCGCCCCGCCAGTGATCGATCCCCCCGTACTGCCAACCAGAGAGACGCCTTCCACATACTTGGCCTTTCTGCAGTCTTCAGAGCGTCCAAAGGTACATGCATGATGGATACTTAGCCCTGTTGAAGCCACGTCGAGCCCCAAGCCGATATAAGTACCCTTCTTTATCAAATTGGCTGCTCTCGAGATTCCTGCGATCTTCTCGGCGTACCCAGCAATCTCACCCGTATGCAGGTAGCTCTTGGTTGATATCTCGAGGACTCTCTTCACCGAACCTCTATTTCGCAGGCCTGAACCGTACGCAGCCAATTTATTCAGCTGCTCTTCTAGCTTCATGAATAAGGTCATTCGCCTGGCATAAAACTCATTACGCCCCTTAAATGTGCCATCTCTCAAATATTGACGATGTAAGACCTCAATATCTTCCAGGGTCTTCTTGATCGACTCAAGGTGCCTACTCCAGCCATCGCTTACAGCGCCAGCCCCCATGGAGGCGTGGGTGAGGAAACTTTTCAGCATCTCGTAGTTGTCCAGAAAGAAGTCATCCACCCCAGCACCATTGACCTCCAGCTGATGATGTATTCCCGCTGCCTTCGCCATTAAAAAAGCCTCATGGCTCGTACACAATGGCGTACTGGGGTCACCAACAATCACCAGTTCCCCTCCAACAACCACGCCATTGGCGATATGCGCATTTAGCACATCAAACTTGGCCCGCTGATTGGCCGACATGGGCGTGCCGGCCTTCAGCGACTCAAACGATTGCGCCTGAGGATTGATAAAGCTGCGTGCCTCGGACATGGTCGCACCTCACGCATACTTCTTGTTGGCGATGCGGTCCCAGCCGCCGGTCACGTTGCCGCCCGCGCTGCCGTCGCGGCGCTTCTGCCGCGTATAGGTGGTCTTGATGCGGCCGTAGTTCAATTGAATCACTTCTATCGGCACCCCGGCGCTGGCGCTCTGGGCGTAATCGGCGATGATCACTTCTTCGAGAATGACTTCGTAGTACTTGAGCTTTTCGGTACCGGCCCGGCACACCACCAGCTTCACTTCCTTCAGGTGCTGGCCGGCACAGCTGGCCTCAAGCAGCTTGCAGCTGGCGCTGTCCAGATACTTGGTAAAGGTGAAGTTGGTGAGCGTGGTCCGCCCGGAAGATGCGCCGCCCGCGGAGCTTGCGGTGGCAGAGGTGCTCTGGTTGGCGCCGAACTTGTAGCCGATGATCTCGATCCAGTTGGCGTACTGCTCGTCCAGTGCTTCGCCAGTGATCTCTGCGATTTGAATATAAGCATCGAAGGCCATGCTTACCTCTCCTTGGTAAGGATTGGGCTGATAACGACGGCATTTCGAGATCGCCGTCTTGAGGTAGTTCCCGAAGGCGAAGGGCGGATTGCGCTGCGTGCCCTCAGGTGCGATTGACCCTAGCTCCCCACACCTGGCGGGGCAATAGAACGCGAGCAAACAAGGCTACTTTGGGAAATTGCTTACAGATTTGCCGATGAAGTCAGCCCGCTCTCAAAGGGTTCGAGCAAATTTTTAGATCTCGACCAAGACCGTTGTGACGACAAAAAATCTCTGCACGCGATACTGGGGAAGAAGGGCTGCGGATTGTGTGTGGGGAGATTGCGCAAATCGAGCGCCGCCCGCGCGGCGCTCGGTCTCCCAAGGACCACCACCAAAGAAATCTTCCATCGGTCGCAAGCCCTGAACTTCCCTGCCCCCACAGCCCTCCACCGGGCATCACTACCGCCGGAGGTTGGAAGGATGAAACCGCTACTGCCCATAGCCTGTGCCACTGCCCTGCTCTGCGCCCTGCCCGCTTGGGCATGCACACGTGAAGAAGCAACGCAGAAACGTGAGGAGCTGGCCGGGCTGGTCACTCAGTTGACCGAGCAGAACCCGCAAAAGGCCAAGGAGATCAATGATGAGCTTCAGGGGATGGATCTGGGGACGGCGAGCAAGGACTTGCCCGACAAGTGTCAGCTGATCGACCAGCGGATCAAGGAGTTGAAACAGGCAGAGAAAAAAGCGGAGTGATCGTTCGTCGCCTGCGCACGCCCTTCGCAGATGCGAACTTGCGTCGCTTCTGCAAAGGGCCGGCGTGAGTCTTATTCAGCAGCAGGCTTGCGCTTCTTCAGCGGCGCCAGGCCGTCAGCACTGGCCAGAGGCGCGTTGGCCTTCGGCTTGGCAGTAGGCTTGCGCTTGGCGGCAGCTTTCTTGTCGCCAGTCTTCTTCTCGACCTTTTTCTTCTTGCTACCGGCCGCCTTGCCCGAGGCCTTGACCTTCTTCGGCCCGTTGTAGGTGCCCTTCACTTCCTTGATGACCCGGCGCTCGAACTGCTGCTTGAGGTAGCGCTCGATGCTCGACATCAGGTTCCAGTCGTTGTGGGTGATCAGCGAGATCGCCAGGCCTTCACCACCGGCACGGCCGGTACGGCCCACACGGTGGACGTACTCGTCACCGCTGCGTGGCATGTCGAAGTTGATCACCAGGTCCAGGCCGTCGATATCCAGGCCACGGGCTGCCACGTCGGTCGCAACCAGCACTTTGGAGCTGCCCTGCTTGAAGCGCTCGATGGCCAGCTTGCGGTCCTTCTGGTCCTTTTCGCCATGCAGCACGAAAGCCTTCACGTCCTTGGCCACCAGGTGACCATAGATACGGTCGGCCATGGCACGGGTATTGGTGAAGATGATCGCCTTGTCGAAGGTTTCATTGGCCAGCAACCACTGCGCGATCTGCTCTTTATGCTGGTCGTGGTCGGCGGTGATGATCTGCTGGCGGGTGCCTTCGGCCAGTTGCGAGACACTGTTGAGCATCAGGTGCTCAGGGTCTTTCAGCACCTTGCCGATGATATCGCGCAGGGCCGCGCCACCGGTGGTAGCCGAGAACAGCAAGGTCTGCTCGCGGTTTTCGCACTCCTTGCACAGGCGCTCCATGTCTTCGGCAAAGCCCATGTCGAGCATGCGGTCGGCTTCGTCCAGAATCAGGACCTGCACGTGGGACAGATCGAGGTTACCCGCATTGAGCTGCTCGAGCAGGCGACCCGGGGTGCCGATCAGCACGTCGGGCACCTTGCGCAGCATGGCGGCCTGTTCCTTGAAGTCTTCACCGCCAGTAACCAGGCCCGACTTGATGTAGGTGAACTGCGAGAACAGCTGCACCTGCTTGAGGGTTTGCTGGGCCAGTTCACGGGTCGGCAGCAGGATCAACGCGCGAATCTCGACACGCGGGCCGCTGAGGTCGACCAGACGGTTGAGCAGCGGCAATACGAAGGCCGCCGTCTTGCCGCTGCCGGTCTGCGCAGTCACACGCAGATCACGCCCTTGCAGGGCCAGGGGGATGGCCGCGGCCTGCACCGGGGTTGGCTCGACAAATTTAAGCTCGGCCACGGCTTTAAGCAGGCGTTCATGCAGGGCGAATTGGGAGAACACGGAGGTAACCTCAGACAAGTGCGGGAAATTCAGTTGCATAGGGTAACGTTTTCTGCCGCCTTAGCCGAATTTCTTTTGGCAACTTTGTCGCTATCCGCGCTCTAATACAGCTTCGTTTCGCAACAAGACTGTACGCAAGCCCATGGATATCCAACAAATCTGGCGTGATTCCCTCGACCTGTGGGGCACCCTCGACCAACATCCAATGCTGCACGCCGCCATCGGCCTGGCGGCACTGCTGCTCATTTCCCTGATAGTCGGCCGCCTGGCGCGCTTCCTGGTACTGCAAGGCGGGCGCCTGCTGGCCCGTCAGCATGCGCTGAAGTGGCTGGACGACCTGCGCCACAACAAGGTATTCCACCGCCTGGCACAAACGACCCCGTCACTGGTGCTGCAATTCGGCCTGAAGCTGGTGCCTGAGCTGTCCGACACCGCCCAGCACTTCCTCGGCAATGTCGCCCTGGCCTTTACCCTGCTGTTCATGACCATGGCGCTGTCGTGCCTGCTGGATGCCCTGCTCGACATCTATGCCCGCACCGAACACGCCCGCACCCGCTCGATCAAGGGCTACGTGCAACTGGCCAAGTTGATGTTGTGGATCTTCGCCTCGATCGTCATCGTCGCCACCCTGATCGACCGCTCGCCGCTGTTGCTGCTGTCCGGCCTGGGTGCGATGTCGGCGGTGCTGCTGTTGGTGTACAAGGACACCCTGCTGTCATTCGTCGCCAGCGTGCAGTTGACCAGCAACGACATGCTGCATGTGGGTGACTGGATCGAAATGCCGCAGGTAGGCGCCGATGGCGACGTGGTAGACATCACCTTGCACACGGTGAAAGTGCAGAACTTCGACAAGACCCTCGTTTCCATCCCCACCTGGCGCCTGATGAGCGAGTCATTCCGCAATTACCGCGGCATGCAGCAGTCCGGTGGCCGACGGATCAAGCGCAGCCTGTTCATCGACGCCGGCGGCGTACGCTTTCTCTCCCGCGAAGAAGAGCAGCGCCTGAGCCAGGTGCGGCTGCTGGGTGACTACCTGACCGCAAAGCGCCAGGAACTGCAGAGCTGGAACGAGGCGCTGGGGCCGGTGGCGGAGCTGTCGGCCAACCGCCGCAAGCTGACCAATATCGGTACCTTCCGTGCCTTTGCCCTGGCTTACCTGCAGAACCACCCCAACGTGCACAAGAACATGACCTGCATGGTGCGGCAGATGCAGACCACGGCCGAAGGCGTGCCGCTGGAGATTTACTGCTTCACTACCACCACGGCGTGGGAAGAGTACGAGCGGATTCAGGGGGATATTTTCGACTACCTGCTGGCAGTGTTGCCGGAGTTCGGCTTGAGCCTGTATCAGCAGCCGAGTGGCAATGACATGCGGGTGGGGTTGGCGGGGCGCTCGGTTGAAGCGCTGCCGCATCGCCTGGAAGAAGTGAGCGAAGCTTGAGAGTGCCGGGGCTGCCTAGCAGCCCCCGGATCAAAGGGCGCGTCAGGCCTTGCCGGCCAGCGGCGCCTGTGCGCGCCCACCCAGGCGGCTCAGCCACACCGACGCCAGGATGATCCCCCCACCGATGAACAGCCGCCCCAGCGGCTCGTGCTGGTTCCAGATCAACAGGTTCAGCAGCAGCCCTACCGGCACATGCAGGTTGTTCATGACCGCCAGCGTACCGCCAGAAACCAGGCATGCACCTTTGTTCCACCAGTACAGCCCCAGCGCCGTCGGGCACAGGCCCAGGAACAGCAGCACCAGCCATTGCACATCCGTGCTCGGCAGGTGCTGAGTGTTGCCGAACAGCAAGAAGGCCGGCAGCACCACCAGCAACGCGCCGAGGTAAAAGTACCCGAAGCGGGCGTAGTGTGGCAGGTCACTGGGGTAGCGAGCGACCAGGTGACGGTACAGCACCTGGCCGGCAGCGTAGGTGAAGTTGGCCAGTTGCAGCAGCAGGAAGCCGATGAAGAACTCGCCGCTGATGCTGTCGAAGCGGATCACGGCGGCGCCGGCCACGGCAACCAGTGCGGCCAGCAGCGCCCAGGGGTTGAAGCGCCGGTTCATGGCGTCTTCAATCAACGTCACATGCAGCGGCGTGAGGATGGTGAACAGCAGCACCTCTGGCACCGTGAGCACGCGAAAACTCAGGTACAGGCAAACGTAGGTGATGCCGTACTGCAACGCACCGATCAGCAGCATCCAGCGCATGAAGCCCGGCTCGACGTGGCGCCAGCGGGTCAGCGGCAGAAACACCAGGCCAGCCAGCAGTACCCGCGCGAGCACCGCGAAATAGCTGTCAACGTGCCCGGCCAGGTACTCGCCGATCAGGCTGAAGGAAAACGCCTGGATCAGCGCGACGATTATCAGGTAGCCCATGGTTGCCTCTCGTGAATCAAGGCGGCGACCTTAGCGGGTTGCGGCGAATGAGTTCAACCATGAGGAATGTAGGGGCTGTCCCGGCCTCTTCGCGGGCACGCCCGCTCCCACAGGGACCTGCATATCTTCCGGCGAGCGAATAGGCCGGCACTGGCGACCTCAAAACCCCAGGCATAAAAAAACCCGGCCATACAAGCCGGGCAGGTACACCCAAAGGAGCAAAAACAGGTGTCAGGGTTGGGAATTCGTGAAGCCTCAGGCCACCGCCGCCAGCTTGGCCTTGGCCTGGTTGACGCCCTTCTCGTGGAACTCGCCGCTCATGTTCAGGCCCTCGGCATGGATGAAGTCGACATCGTGGATGCCGATGAAAGCCATTACCTGGCGCAGGTACGGTTCCTGGTGGTCACTGCTGGCACCAGCATGGATGCCGCCGCGGGCAGTCAGGACGATGGCGCGCTTGCCGGTCAGCAGGCCTTGCGGGCCGGTCGGGGTGTACTTGAAGGTGATACCCGCACGCAGCACGTGGTCCAGCCAGGCCTTGAGAGTGCTGGGGATGGTGAAGTTGTACATGGGCGCCGCCATCACCAGCACGTCGGCAGCCAGCAATTCATCCGTCAGCTCGTTGGAACGGGCCAGGGCCTCCAGTTCGGCGGCGGTGCGCTGTTCTTCGGGCTTCATCCAGCCACCCAGCAGGTTGGCGTCCAGGTGCGGCACCGGGTTTACAGCCAGGTCACGTACGCTGATCTGATCGACTGGGTGAGCGGCCTGCCATTGCTGGATGAAATCCTTGGTCAGCTGACGGGAAACGGAATCCTGCTGGCGGGCGCTGCTTTCGATGATCAGTACGCGGGACATGGGGTGCCTCCATCGGCAAAAAGGGAGCGATTCGATGGAGGTGAGATTAAGGCTTGACCTATCGATAAAAAAGCGTAAAAAGTGGGTCCAATCTATCGATTAATCAGTTTATTCCGCACTGCAGTTCAAGGCGATGCGCAGTTTGATGATTTGTCGATTGAATTTGGCGGTGACATCGACGCTTTTACCTGCCGGTACGTTCACCCGGCGCACCCGCGGTGCCTCCGGCCCATTGCGAAAGGTCACCTTGCACGCCGCCGGGACCTGCCCATAGTTGTTGAGGGTGATGGCGCCAATGTCATAGGCCGTGTCATAGGCGGTGTAGTCGAGCTTGACCCCGGTCAGCTCCTTCTCTACATCGATGGGATAAGCCATGGCCCCGAGGGGCAGGCACATCAGTATTGCCGCACAACATTTCTTCATGGGCCGTTCTCCTTGAAAGAGCGCAGCTTAGGACAACAGGAGCGAAAGATGAAAGCGCCACGCGTAACCCTTGACCAGTGGCGAACCCTGCAAGCAGTGGTCGATCACGGCGGGTTTGCCCAGGCCGCCGAGGCCTTGCACCGCTCGCAGTCATCGGTCAGCTACACCGTGGCCCGCATGCAGGAGCAACTGGGCGTGCCGCTGTTGCGCATCGATGGCCGCAAGGCGGTGCTGACCGAAGCCGGCAATGTGCTGCTGCGCCGCTCGCGCCACCTGGTCAAACAGGCCAGCCAGCTCGAAGACCTGGCCCATCACATGGAACAAGGCTGGGAAGCCGAGGTGCGCCTGGTGGTCGATGCCGCCTACCCCAGTGCCCGCCTGGTGCGCGCGCTGGCTGCGTTCATGCCGCAAAGCCGCGGCTGCCGGGTGCGCCTGCGTGAAGAGGTACTGTCTGGCGTGGAGGAAGTGATGCACGAAGGCATCGCCGACCTGGCCATCAGCAGCTACAGCATCGGCGGCTACCTGGGTGCCGAATTGAGCGCAGTGGAGTTCATCGCCGTCGCCCACCCCGAGCACAGCCTGCACCGCCTGGGCCGTGAACTGACCTTCCAGGACCTGGAAAGCCAGCTGCAGGTGGTGATCCGCGATTCCGGCCGCGCCCAACCGCGTGACGTAGGCTGGCTGGGCGCCGAGCAGCGCTGGACTGTCGGCAGCCTGGGCACCGCCGCCACCTTCGTCAGCAGCGGCCTGGGCTTTGCCTGGCTGCCCCGTCACATGATCGAGCGTGAACTGCGCGAAGGCGTGCTCAAGCCCTTGCCGCTGGATCAGGGTGGCAGCCGCCACCCACTGTTCTACCTTTACTCGAGCAAAGAGAAGACCCTGGGCCCGGCCACGCAGATTCTCATCGACCTGCTGCGCAATTTTGACACCGCGCCACTGGACGTGCCCTTCGCAGCCCCCCCGCAAGCCTGAGAGGACCGCGCCCATGGCCTATTTCGAACACGAAGGATGCACACTGCATTACGAGGAATATGGCCAGGGCGAACCCCTGGTATTGCTGCACGGGCTGGGCTCCAGCTGCCAGGACTGGGAGTTGCAGGTGCCAGTGCTCAGCCGCCACTATCGGGTGATCCTCATGGACATCCGCGGCCACGGTCGCTCCGACAAACCCGCTGACGGTTACCAGATCGCCACCTTCAGTGCCGACCTGCTGGCCCTGCTCGAACACTTGCACACAGGCCCGGTGCACTTCGTCGGCCTGTCCATGGGCGGCATGGTCGGCTTCCAGTTTGCCGTCGACCACCCGCAATGGTTGCGCAGCCTGTGCATCGTCAACAGCGCCCCCGAGGTCAAGCGCCGCACCCGCAGTGACTGGCTATGGTGGTTCAAGCGCTGGAGCCTGGCGCGCGTCCTCAGTGTCGAAACCGTCGGCAAGGGGCTGGCCGAACGACTGTTCCCCAAACCACAACAAGCAGACCTGCGGCAGAAGATGGCCCAGCGCTGGGCGCGCAACGACAAACGCGCCTACCTCAAGAGCTTCGACGCTATCGTCGACTGGGGCGTGCAGGAACGCATCGGGCAGATTCGCTGCCCTACTCTGGTGATCGCCGCCGACCACGATTACACGCCGATACAACTCAAAGAGCGCTACGTCGCCCTAATACCCAACGCCAGGCTGGTCGTCGTCGACGATTCCCGGCACGCTACACCCCTCGATCAACCCGAGGTCTTCAACCAGACCCTGCTGCAGTTCCTCGCAGCCGCTTCCACCTCTCAAGGATCTTTGAGCCCATGCTGAAAAAACTCCTGCTCACCGCCTGCTCGGTTGCCTTCGCCACCAGTGTCATGGCTTCCGACAAGACCCCGCACGTCATGCTGGACACCAGCTTCGGCCAGGTCGAAATCGAGCTGAACGCCGAGAAGGCACCGATCAGTACCAAGAACTTCCTGGAGTACGTCGACAGCGGCTTCTACAACAACACCATCTTCCACCGCGTGATCCCGGGGTTCATGGTCCAGGGCGGCGGTTTCACTGACCAGATGGCGCAGAAGAACACCAACGACCCGATCAAGAACGAGGCCAGCAACGGCCTGCAGAACACCCGCGGCACACTGTCGATGGCGCGCACGTCCAACCCGAATTCAGCCACCAGCCAGTTCTTCATCAACGTCGCCGACAACGACTTCCTCAACCCGGGCCGCGACGCCGGTTACGCCGTGTTCGGCAAAGTGACCAAGGGCATGGAAGTGGTCGACCAGATCGTCAACTCGCCCACCACCATCAAAAAAGGCATGCGCGACGTACCGGCCGATCCGGTCTATATCAAGTCCGCCAAACGTATCGACTGACTGCAGGCTTCACAAGGATGTGAAACCGCCTGAGGGTCGGACGAACAGGAGTGTTGTCGACCATGCTGTACCGTCGTTTCGAAAGACTGATCGATATTTTCCGCGCGGCACCGAGCGAAGCCCCACCGAGCACGGTGTGGCCGTTCTATCTGTACTACCTGCGCCAGGTATGGCCTGCTTTTCTCGCCCTGCTGGTGGTTGGCCTGTTCGCCTCGCTGATCGAGGTGGCGATGTTCAGCTACCTCAGCCGCATCATCGACCTGGCCCAGGGTACGCCCAATGCCAACTTCTTCAGCGAGCACAGCGGCGAGCTGATCTGGATGCTGGTGGTGATCCTGCTGCTGCGGCCAGTGTTCTTCGGCCTGCATGACCTGCTGGTGCACCAGACCATCAACCCTGGCATGACCAGCCTGATCCGCTGGCAGAACCATACCTACGTGCTCAAGCAGAGCCTGAACTTCTTCCAGAGCGACTTTGCCGGGCGCATTGCCCAACGCATCATGCAGACCGGCAACTCGCTGCGCGACTCCGCCGTACAGGCCGTGGACGCGCTATGGCATGTACTGATCTACGCCATTACGTCGCTGGTGTTGTTTGCCGAGGCCGACTGGCGCCTGATGCTGCCGCTGCTGTTGTGGATCATCGGCTACATCGCCGCGCTCTGCTACTTCGTGCCGAGGGTGAAGGAACGCTCGGTGATTTCTTCCGACGCCCGCTCCAAGCTCATGGGGCGTATCGTCGATGGCTACACCAACATCGCCACCCTCAAGCTGTTCGCCCACACCGACTACGAACAGCAATACGCTCGCGAAGCAATCCGCGAACAAACCGAAAAAACCCAGCTGGCCTCACGGGTGGTCACCAGCATGGACGTGGTCATTACCACGCTCAATGGCCTGCTGGTGGTCACTACCACCGGCCTTGCCCTGTGGCTCTGGAGCCAGTCGCTGATCACCGTTGGCGCCATCGCCCTGGCCACTGGCCTGGTGATCCGCATCGTCAACATGTCAGGCTGGATCATGTGGGTGGTCAACGGCATTTTCGAGAACATCGGCATGGTGCAGGACGGCCTGCAGACCATCGCCCAGCCGGTCACCGTCACCGACCCGCCCAATGCGCCGGCACTGAAGGTCAGCCGCGGCGCGGTGCGTTTCGATGACGTCGACTTCCATTACGGCAAGGCTGCCAATGTCATCGAAGGGCTCAACCTGGACATCCGCTCTGGTGAGAAAATTGGCTTGATCGGCCCGTCCGGGGCAGGCAAGTCGACCTTGGTCAACCTACTGTTGCGCCTGTACGACGTGCAGGGTGGGCGCATCCTGATCGACGGCCAGGACATTGCCGAGGTCAGCCAGGCCAGCTTGCGTGCGCAGATCGGCATGATCACCCAGGACACCTCGCTGCTGCACCGTTCGATCCGCGACAACTTGTTGTATGGTCGCCCAGACGCCAGCGAGGCGGAGTTGATAGAAGCCGTGCGCCGTGCCCGCGCCGACGAGTTCATCCCGCAACTGTCGGACGCCCAGGGGCGTACCGGCTTCGATGCCCATGTGGGGGAGCGCGGGGTCAAGTTGTCGGGCGGTCAGCGTCAGCGTATCGCCATTGCCCGGGTACTGTTGAAGAATGCGCCGATCCTGATCATGGACGAAGCCACTTCAGCGCTGGATTCGGAAGTGGAAGCGGCGATCCAGGAAAGCCTGGAGACGCTGATGCAGGGCAAGACGGTGATTGCCATCGCCCACCGGCTGTCGACCATTGCCCGGATGGACCGGCTGGTGGTGCTGGACAAGGGGCGAATTGCCGAGAGTGGCAGCCACAGTGAGTTGCTGGAGCAGCAAGGGCTGTATGCCCGATTGTGGCACCACCAGACCGGAGGCTTTGTCGGGGTCGACTGACACCTGTGCGGCCTTTTCGCGGGTAAACCCGCTCCTACACACTGATCTGCGGTGGACACACACCGTGGGTTGAACACAGGCCGTTGTAGGAGCGGGTTTACCCGCGAAAAGGCCGGCACAGGCAACCCAGATCAGTCCCGGCGGTAGGGCAACATCCCCCGCGCCTCCTCGGCATACCCCTTGACCCCTTCCCGTTCCTGGAGCAGAAAGTCCTCCACCGCCCGCCGCAACCCCGGGTGCAGCAGGTAATGCCAGGACCGCGTCAACACCGGCTCGAACCCGCGAATCAGCTTGTGCTCGCCCTGCGCCCCGGCATCGAAACGCTGGTAACCCTCGGCAATGGCAAAGTCCATGCCCTGGTAGAAACACGTCTCGAAATGCAGCCGATCGAACTCATCCAGGCAGCCCCAATAGCGGCCAAACAGGCTGTCCCCCCCCACCAGGCTCAGGGCCATTGCCACATCACGCCCGCCTTGGCGCGCCATCACCACGCGCAACGCTTCGGGCATGCGTTCGGCCAGCAGGCTGAAGAATTCGCGGGTCAGGTAAGGTGCCCGGCGGCGTACCGCATAGGTGTTGGCGTAACACAGGAAGACGAAGTCCCACTGCGCCTCGTCCAGCTCTTCGCCGCGGTACCAACGGAATTCGATGCCCTGCCCGGCCACCTGCTCGCGCTCCTTGCGTATCTGCTTGCGCTTGCGCGAGCTGAGGCTGTCGAGAAAGTCCTGGAAGTCGCGATACCCCCGGTTTTGCCAGTGAAACTGGCAACCCAGGCGTTCCATCCACCCTGGCAGGCCCGCCAACTGCGCGTCCAGCGCCTGGTCGGTGAAGTTGATGTGCGCTCCGGAAAGCCCACCCTTGCCTAGATACTCCGGCAGGGCCTGCAGCATCAACAAACCGTCAGCCGGATCGGCCGCCAGCAGCCGAGGGCCGCTGACCGGACTGAACGGTACAGCGCCAAGCAGTTTTGGATAGTAGGCGATACCGGCCCGCTGACAAGCATCGGCCCAACCATGATCGAACACATACTCGCCAAACGAGTGCCACTTGCGGTAAGCGGGCAACAGCGCCCGCACCTGCCCGTCACGCTCCAGCACCAGGTGCTCGGGAGCCCAGCCAGTGCTGCGCGCCACGCTGCCGCTGTCCTCCATTGCACTGAGAAAAGCATGGCGCAGGAAGGGTTGACCGGCTGGCACATGGGCATCCCAGGTGGCTGTCGGGAGATCACGCAGATGGGCAAGGCTGTACAGGCTGGTCACGTTTTCGGCTCGCTGTCTGAAGACCGTCAGTATCCCCAAGGAAGGCCCTTCGCTCAAATGACGAACGCCGGGTTGATCCCTTCATTCTCAATTACTTAACAAGAGTGCCACTAATCAGACATTAATCTGTCATTGACCCCCGCAATACTTGCGCCTGTTTTCCGGATCCACAGAACCTGTCTACTCAGGCCCTTTCCGAAGACATGCCAACGCAGGGGCAGGCGCTTGAGCCTCCCCCATTTTTTTCAGTAGGGAGAACCTTATGCGTCTTGTTTCCACACTTACCGGAGTAAGCCTCACCGGCATGATGCTGGCCCTGAGTGCCCCGGCCAGTGCTGCTGTCGACGCCAAGCTGCTCGAAATGCTCCGCGCCAATGGCTCGATCAACCAGGCGCAGTACAACGAACTGCAGGGCGACCTGGCAAAAGAAACCAAGGAAAAGGCCGACCAGAAAGCTCAGTCCGAACGTATGAGCTCCTTTGAACAAAAAGTGGCATGGGCCGCCAAGACCCAGATCAAAGGTGACGTACGCCTGCGTTACGAAGACGTCAACGTCGACGACCCGAACAGCAGCAGCGGCAACCAGGATCGCCAGCGCGTGCGTGCCCGTGTCGGCTTCTACAGCGAGATCAACCCGCAGGTCGACGCAGGGGTTCGTATAGCCACTGGCAGCAGCGCCGACCGGCGCTCGACCAACCAGAGCCTCGATAACTACTTCGACAAGAAGTCGCTGTGGGTCGACCTGGCCTACCTCGACTGGCACCCGACTGCAGTCCCTAACCTGCACCTGATTGGCGGCAAGATGCCACAGCCTTGGGTGAGCATGGGCGACATCATCTGGGATGGCGACATCAACCCGGAAGGTGTGGCTGCCACTTACAAGGCTGACCTGGGCGGGGCCGAGGTCTTTGCCAGCGCCGGTCAGTACACCCTGAAGGATAACGTCGATGGTGACGGCGTCCAGTACAAGCACGATGCGCAGGTCTACCACGGCCAGCTGGGCGCCAAGTTTGCGCCGGCCGACGTGCTCAAGCTCACCGTGGGTGCCAGCATCTATGGTTACGACAACGACAAGGAAGCAGCCATCCTGCAGTCGTTCGGCAACACCACCAACGAGTTCAATCTGGTGGAAGGCTTTGGCCAGATCGACTTCACCGGCTTGGCCATTCCGTTGTCGGCCTATGGCCAGTACGTGAAGAATACCGAGAGCACCGATGGCGAAGATCAGGCCTGGCTGGCTGGCTTGAAAACCAAAATGGGCGCCTGGAGCCTGGACTACAACTACCGCGATGTGCAGCGTAACGCGGTGGTCAGCCTGTTCACCGATTCGGACTTCGGCAACGGCTTCACCGGTTCGCGTGGTCACAAGTTCAAGGTCGGTTACGAAATCGACAAGAACTTCTCCCTGGGTGCTGCCTACCTGATGGCCAAGACCGACCTGTCGCAGCTGCCGAACAGCAATGCTGACGTAGACACCCTGCAGGTTGATCTGGAAGCCAAGTTCTAAGCGACACCCTGCTCTGCTTCACCTGAAGCGGGAAATGCCGACCCCATCCGGCGTTTCCCGCTTTTTTGCCTGCCAGAAATGCATCGGCCACTTTCTACCGGGCGTTCACCGGTGCCGGCGCTACCGTATTCGCGGGTGAACCCGCTCCTACAACGGTCGGTGGTGTACACGCATGGGCGGTCCGGCACGGCCCGTCGTAGGAGCGGGTTTACCCGCGAAAGGGCCGGAACAGGCTTCTGCTCAATCAGCGCTTGCGCAAAATCACGCTACCGATCGAATACCCCGCACCAAACGAGCTCAACACGCCCAACGAGCCCTTTGCCAGGTCATCCTGGTACAGGTGGAAGGCAATCACCGACCCCGCCGAGCTGGTATTGGCGTAACGGTCCAGAATCACCGGTGCCTCTTCCTCGGCCACCTCACGCCCCAACAGTTTCTTGACGATCAGCTGGTTCATGCTGAGGTTGGCCTGGTGCAGCCAGAAGCGCTTCACGTCGCCCGGTTGCAGCCCGTTCTCCTGCAGGTGCTCACCGATCAGCTCGGCCACCTTCGGGCACACCTCGCGGAACACCTTGCGGCCTTCCTGGATGAACAGCTTGTCCGCAGCGCCTTCGCCCTCTTCCGCCGCACGGTTGAGGAAGCCGAAGTTGTTGCGGATGTTGTTGGAGAACTCAGTCCAGAGCTTGCTGCTGACGACGTCGAACTGGTGCGCCGAAGTGGCCTGGTCGGCACGCTCCAGCAACACGGCGGTGGCAGCATCGCCAAATATGAAATGGCTGTCGCGGTCACGGAAGTTGAGGTGGCCGGTGCACACTTCGGGGTTGACCATCAGCACTGCCCGCGCCTGGCCCAGCGCTACGCTGTTGGCGGCGGTCTGGATGCCGAAGGTGGCCGACGAGCAGGCCACGTTCATGTCGAAGGCAAAACCCTGGATACCCAATGCCTGTTGCACTTCGATGGCGATGGCCGGGTACGGGCGCTGCAAATTGGAGCAGGCGACGATCACCCCGTCGACATCGGCCGCCGTTCGGCCAGCGCGCTGCAGGGCCTGACGGGCAGCGGCCACGGCCATTTCACAGAGCACCGACGGTTCATCGTTGCTGCGCTCGGGCAGGCGCGGCTTCATGCGCTGCGGGTCTAGGATACCGGCCTTGTCCATGACAAAACGGCTCTTGATGCCCGAGGCCTTTTCGATGAACGCCGGGTCGGAGAGCGGCGCCGCTTCGACCTCTCCGCGCTCGATGGCGGCAGCGTTGTCCTGGTTGAACTGCTGCGACCAGGCGTTGAAGGAAGCCACCAGCTCTTCGTTGGAAATGCTCTGGGCCGGGGTGTACAGGCCGGTGCCGCTGATCACGACGTTATGCACGGTCGTTCCTCTGGTCAAAGGCCATCGCCACAAGGCGCTGGCTGGGAATATGACAGGTTAATGGCACTTTAGTGCCAATTCAGGGGCGTACATTTACCCCCGCAGGGCGGGCTTACCCGCCAAGGGCCGCAAAGCGGCCCCAAACGCCCCAAAGTTTGCCACAAATAATGAAGGTTAGCCTTCCACCTGACTCCATTGTTTGCTCAATCGCTTGTCAGAAATCGGCACCTTGGTCCCCAACTGCTGGGCAAACAGCGACACTCGATACTCTTCCAGCCACCAGCGGTACACGGTCAGTTGCTCATCGCGCTTGCCTTCCTGGGCATGCTTGTCGGCACGGGCCTTGTACTGCGTCCACAAATTGGCCAGCTCGCCGCTCCACACCCGGTCCTTCTGTACTTGCGAGCCAAGTTTCTCGAGGCGCAATTCAACCGCCTTGAGGTAACGCGGCAACTCCTTGAACCACACCCCAGGCGTTTCGCGCACGAAGCCCGGGTACACCAGGTTGCCCAGCTGCTGCTTGATGTCGTTCAGTGCCACCGCTTGGCTCAGGTCGATCTTGCCCTTGAAGCGTTTCTGCAGCCCATGCCACAGTTTCAGCACTTCCAGGGTCTGCCTGGCCAGGCGCTCGGCATGCTCGGCCCAGCTGCCGCGCTTGCGTTCAGCCAGCCCGGCCAAGGCCGCGCCATCACGTGGCAACGGTTGTTCGCCTTCGAGGATGCAACTGTCCAGGCTAGCCAGCAGAATGTCTTCGACCAGCGCCTCGACCCGCCCCATTTCACGGTACAGCAGGCCCAGCTCGGTCAGCCCCGGCAGCTTGCCGCGCAGGAACTTGGCCGGCTCGGCCAACTGCTGCAGCAACAGCCGTTGCAATGCGCGGCGGTGCTGAAACTCGGCTTCGGCCTGGGTCGAGAAGCGCCCTTCACGCACGGTGCCGTTGTCTTCCACCAGTGCCGGGTACACGGTCATCGACAGGCCGGCGATCTTCTGCTGGGCGGTCTGCTTCACTTCGCTGAAGGCCTTGGCCTGCACCGGCTGCTCACCCTTGGCGTCACGCGGCACGGCCAAGGCAGCCTGGCTGGCGGCAGCAAAGCGCGCGGTCAGTTCTGCCAGGTCACGGCCTTCGCCAAGGAACTTGCCCTGACCATCGACCACTTCGATGTTCATGCGCAGGTGGCCTTCGACCTGGTTGACCGACTCGTCCCAGGCCTCATCCGACACACGTGCCCCGGTCATGCGCAACAACTCCTGGCCCAGGGCCTGCGGCAGCGCCCCTTGGCCGAAGGTCATGCGCGCCAGCGAAGCCTTGACGAAGTCTGGCACCGGGACGAAGTTCTTGCGCAGGGCCTTGGGCAGGTTGCGCACCAGCGCCACGCACTTGGCCTCCAGCAGACCTGGCACCAGCCACTCCAGGCGCTCGCCCGGCAGGCTCGGCAACAGCGGCGCCGGCACCCGCACCGTCACACCATCGCGGGGGTGGCCGGGCTCGAAGTGGTAGCTCAGCGGCAGACGCAAATCGCCCACCTGCATACTGTCGGGGTACTGTGCGGCGGTCACTTCGCTGGCCTCGCGGGCCAGCACGTCCTCCTCGCGCATGATCAGCAGGTTGGCGTCCTTCTGGCTGCCCATGCGGTACCAACTGTCGAAGGTCGCCGTCTGGTGGATTTCCGCCGGCAGGCGCGCTTCGTAAAAAGCGTACAGCGTTTCTTCGTCAGCCAGGATGTCACGCCGGCGAGCCTTGGCTTCCAGCTCGTCCAGCTCTTCAAGCAGGCGCTTGTTGGCCGCCAGGCACTTGGCCCGCGACTGGATTTCGCCACCCACCAGGCCTTCGCGGATAAACAGCTCGCGCGAGGTCGCCGGGTCGATCGGGCCGTAGTGCACTGGCCGGCGGCCGACCAGGATCAGGCCGTAGAGGGTGATCTGCTCGTAGGCCACTACCTGCCCGCGCTTCTTCTCCCAGTGCGGCTCGAAATGGTTTTTCTTGATCAGGTGGCCGGCCAGCGGTTCGATCCAGTCCGGCTCGATCTTGGCCACCATGCGCGCATACAGCTTGGTGGTTTCGACCAGCTCGGCAGCCATGACCCACTGCGGGCGCTTGCGCCCCAGGCCCGACGACGGATGCACCCAGAAGCGCCGCTGGCGGGCGCCCTGGTAGTCGCCCTCTTCGGTCTTCTGGCCAATCTGGCTGAGCAGCCCGCTGAGGATTGCCTTGTGCAGCTTCTGGTAATCGGTCGGTTCCTTGTTCACCGTCAGTTGCAGGTCGCGGCAAATCAGCGCCAACTGACGATGAGCATCGCGCCACTCGCGTAGGCGCAGGTAGTTCAGGAACTGCTTGCGACACCAGTTGCGCAGCGGGTTGGCGGTCAGCGCCTGGCGTTGTTCCTCGAAGCCACGCCACAGGTTGACCAGCGCAGCGAAGTCCGAGTCCACGTCCTTCCACTGTGCGTGCGCCTGATCGGCGGCCTGCTGGCGTTCTGGAGGGCGTTCACGCGGGTCCTGCACCGACAGCGCGCTGGTGACGATCAGCACTTCCTGCAGGCTGCCCAGGCGTGCGCCTTCAAGCAGCATGCGGCCCAGCCGAGGGTCGATCGGCAAGCGCGCCAACTGGCGGCCAATTGGCGTCAGCTGGTTCTCGCGGTTGACCGCCGAAAGCTCCTGCAACAGGTTGAAGCCGTCGCTGATGGCTTTGCCATCTGGCGGCTCGATGAACGGGAAGGCATCGATTGCACCCAGGCGCAGGTGCAACATCTGCAGGATCACCGCCGCCAGGTTGGTGCGCAGAATCTCCGGGTCGGTAAACGCTGGCCGGCTGTTGAAGTCCTCTTCGCTGTAGAGACGCACGCAAATGCCAGGCTCGACCCGGCCGCAACGGCCTTTACGCTGGTTGGCACTGGCCTGTGACACTGCCTCGATCGGCAGGCGCTGGACCTTGGCGCGGTAGCTGTAGCGGCTGATGCGCGCAGTACCGGTGTCAATCACATAGCGGATGCCCGGCACAGTCAGCGAGGTTTCGGCGACGTTGGTGGCCAGCACCACGCGGCGCCCGGTGTGCGGTTGGAAGATACGCTGCTGCTCGGCCGGTGACAGGCGCGCGTACAGCGGCAAAATCTCGGTATGGCGCAGTTGCGCCTTGCGCAGAATCTCGGCGGCATCACGGATTTCCCGCTCGCCCGGCAGGAAGATCAGCACATCGCCGGGGCCCTTGCCTTCGCTGCGTTCGTGCTGTGCCAGCTCATCGAGGGTGGCAAGGATGGCCTGATCGACGGTGAGGTCGTCCTCGATCTGGTTGCCCTCTTCGTCCTGTTCGCTGGTCAGCGGGCGGTACCAGGTGTCCACCGGGAAGGTGCGCCCGGACACCTCGATGATCGGTGCGCCGTCGAAGTGCCTGGAAAAGCGCTCCAGGTCGATGGTGGCCGAGGTAATGATCAGCTTCAGGTCCGGTCGGCGATGCAGCAACGTTTTCAGGTAGCCGAGCAGGAAGTCGATGTTCAGGCTGCGCTCGTGCGCTTCGTCGACGATGATCGTGTCGTAGCGTTCAAGGAAGCGGTCGTGCTGGGTTTCGGCCAGGAGGATGCCGTCGGTCATCAGCTTGACCAAGGTGTTGGAATCGCTCTGGTCTTCGAAACGCACCTGGTAGCCGACCAGCGCGCCCAAGGGCGTGCCCAGCTCTTCGGCGACCCGCGCTGCCACGCTACGCGCTGCGATCCTGCGTGGCTGGGTATGGGCGATCAACCCATGGCTGCCACGGCCAAGCTCAAGGCAGATCTTCGGCAACTGGGTCGTCTTGCCAGAGCCGGTTTCGCCGGCAATCACCAACACCTGGTTTTCGGCCAGGGCCTTCTTGATTTCGTCACGCTTGGCGGCGATGGGCAGGTTGTCGTCGTAGCGTACGGTCGGCATGCTCTGCTGACGCGCGGTGACCTGAGCGCAGGAGGCCTGGACCTTCTCCACCCACTGCGCCAGCTTCGCCTCGTCGGGGCGCTTGCGCAGTTCGTGCAGTTGCCGGCGCAGGCGATGGCGGTCGGCAATCATGGCGTGGTCGAGGTTTTGCAGCAGTTTGTCGATGGCGTGGTCAGTCATGGGGCTTTTTAGTGATGCAGGTGAGCCTGCTTTTTCATGATCGGCATTCGGAAAGTCGGGCGATTGTCGCAGATTTGCGGATTCTCTGCTGCCTGCACGCTCCCTGTGGGAGCGGCCTTGTGTCGCGATAGGGCCGCAAAGCGGCCCCAGCAATTTCTGCGTGGTCGCTGATGGCCGGGGTCCGCTACGCGGCCCTTTCGCGACGCAAGGCCGCTCCCACTTTGACCGTGATGCTTTCAACACGAATGTTTAGCCAAGTGCGATGTAAAGGTTGCCATTCACTGCTTTAATCAACCTTACGCCGCATGTGAGTATCAAAGGCATGACTCCCGCCCAGCCCATCGCCCCACCGTCGTCCCGCCCTTCGCTGCCGAAGGCCCGGAGGCGTGCCGGGGAAAATCCGCTGGTCCACATCATCCTCGCCTTCTGGGCCTTGTGGCACTGCCGTCACGCGCGCCCACCGGACACCTCGCTCACGCCATTGTGACCAAACCCGGCCACCTTCTGGCCGTTTGACTCAACCGGGCCGCCTGCTTGCGCGGTGGCCCTGCGCGTCTATGAGCGAATTGATCATGCACTTTGCCCCTGTAGAGCAGGCTACCCGTTTTCTGGCCGACAACCCCGATATCGAGCTGTTCGAACTGTTCATCCTCGACGCCAACGGCGTGCCACGCGGCAAGCTGTTGCACCGCGAGGAACTGCTGGCCGTGTACCAGACCGGCCGGCCACTGCCCAGCACCATCCTGGGCCTGACCCTCAATGGCGACGACGTGGAAAACTCCGGCCTGGTGTGGGACGTCGGTGATATCGACTGCCGTGCCTACCCGCTTGACGGCAGCCTGGTGCGCCTGCCCTGGCGCCGGGTGCCAACTGCCGCAGTGCAGGTGAGCATGCACCCCAGCGAGGGGCTGCCGGCCAGCATCGCTGACCCACGCCATGTGCTGCTGCGCACCATCGAAGCGCTGAAGGCTGACGGTTATCACCCGGTGATGGCCTGCGAGCTGGAGTTCTACCTGCTTGACCAGCAGCGTGATGCCCAAGGCCGCCCACAACCGGCGCTGGACAACGATGGTGGTCGCCCCCGCAGCACCCAGGTCTATGGCCTGCGCGAACTGGAGCAGATCGAACCGTTCCTCGCCGACCTGTACGCTGCCTGCAAGGCCCAAGGCATCCCGGCGCGCACGGCCATTTCCGAGTACGCCCCCGGCCAGGTAGAAATCACCCTGGAGCATGGCGATGCGCTGCAGGCGATGGACCAGGCGGTGCGCTACAAGCGCCTGGTAAAAGGTGTGGCCCATGCCCACGGCATGCAGGCTTGCTTCATGGCCAAGCCATTCGCCCAACTGGCCGGCACCGGCATGCACATGCACCTGAGCCTGGCCGACAGCGCTGGCAACAACCTGTTCGCCAGTGAAGACAAGGCCGGCACCCCGTTGCTGCGCCAGGCCGTGGCCGGCATGCTGCGTCACCTGCGCGACTCGCTGTTGCTGTTCTGCCCCAACGCCAACTCGTACCGCCGTTTCCAGGCCAACAGCTATGCGCCCCTGGCGCCAACCTGGGGCGTGGACAACCGCACCGTGAGCCTGCGTGTGCCAGGTGGCCCGGCCAACAGCCGGCATGTGGAGCACCGCATCTGTGGCGCTGATGCCAACCCTTACCTGGCTGCTGCGGCGATCCTTGCTGCCAGCCACCGGGGCATCCGCGAACAGCTTGACCCAGGCGCCCCCGTTGAAGGCAACGGCTATGCCCAGGCCACCGAACACCTGCCCACCGACTGGCTGACCGCCCTCGACGCCCTGCAACATTCCGATTGGGCCCGCGAAGCATTGGGCGAAGACTTCCTTGGCGTGTACCTGAAGGTCAAGCGCGCCGAGTACCGCCAGTTCATGGCCGAAGTCAGCGAACAGGACTGGCGCTGGTACCTGCACCAGGCCTGAGCCCCCACATAACAAGGAACACCCATGAACGCAGCATTGAACAACGGCCCGGCGCAGCGCGCGCCGTCCTATTACAGCGCTACCCTCAACGACCACAGCGAGTACCCGCAACTCAAGGGCACAGTGCAGGTGGATGTGGCGATCATCGGCGGTGGCTTTACGGGCGTGGCCACGGCGGTGGAACTGGCCGAGCGCGGCCTGAAGGTCGCCATCGTCGAAACCAACCGCATCGGCTGGGGCGCCAGCGGGCGCAACGGTGGCCAGGTCACCGGCAGCCTGTCGGGCGACGAGGCCATGCGCGCGCAGATGCGCAACCACCTGGGCGCCGAAGTCGACGATTTCATCTGGCACTTGCGCTGGCGCGGGCACCAGGTGATCGAGCAACGCGTGGCGCGCTATGGCATCGATTGCGACCTCAAGCGTGGCCACCTGCATGCAGCCATGAAGCCTTCGCACATGAACGAGCTGCGTGCGTTCGAGGCCGAAGCACGACGCCGTGGCATGGGCGAGCAGGTGCAACTGCTCGACCGCTCTGCAGTGGCGGAGCATCTGCAAAGCCCGCTTTATCTGGGCGCGCTGAAGAACATGCGCAACCTGCACCTGCACCCACTCAACCTGTGCCTGGGCGAAGCCCGTGCCGCGCATGGCCTGGGTGCACTGATATTCGAAAATTCGGAAGTGCTGGACATCGTCCACGGCCCGCGACCGGCGGTGGTTACCGCCCACGGCCGGGTGGAAGCACGCCAGGTGATGTTGGCCGGTGATGTGTATCACAAGCTGGAAAAGCGCCAGCTCAAGGGCAAGATCTTCCCGGCCATGGGCGGTATCGTCACCACCGCGCCCCTGGGTGAGCTGGCCGAGCAGATCAACCCACAGGACCTGGCGGTGTACGACTGCCGCTTCGTCCTCGACTACTATCGCCTGACAGCCGACAAACGCCTGCTGTTCGGCGGCGGCGCCAACTACTCCGGCAAGGATTCACGCGACATCGAAGGCGAATTGCGCCCCTGCATCGAACGCACCTTCCCGGCATTGAAGGGGGTGCCGATCGAATTCCAGTGGAGCTGCGCCATGGGCATCGTGGTCAACCGCATTCCGCAGTTGGGCAAGCTGTCGGACAACGTGTGGTACTGCCAGGGTTACTCGGGGCACGGCATTGCCACCAGCCACATCATGGGCGAGATCATGGCCGAAGCGTTGACCGGGACGCTGGAGAAGTTCGACACCTTCGCCCAGTGCAAGCATGTGCGGGTGCCGATGGGGGACTTGCTGGGGAACCCGCTGCTGGCGGCGGGGATGTGGTACTACCAGATGCTCGAGAAGCTGCGCTGAGTTGCGCGGATGTAGGAGCGGGTTTACCCGCGAAAGGGCCGGCCCTGCTGACCGATCTCCACCCGCCGTTCACCGTTGTCGCCACTACCGTATTCGCGGGTAAACCCGCTCCTACAGGGGCTCACAATGTCTGAAGACGGCGCCGCATCTTATTGTGGGGCCTTGTGTCGCGAAAGGGGCGCATAGCGCCCCCAACCATTGTCGCATCGCCGCCAAAATCCCAGGGCCGCTTCGCGGCCCTTTCGCGACACGAGGCCGCTGCCACACTGAGCGTGCAGGCTTATAGTCAGGCGATCTTCTTCAAGCCTTGCTTCTTGAGCTCTTCATCACGCAGCTCGCGGCGCAGGATCTTGCCCACGTTGGTGGTTGGCAGCGAATCGCGGAACTCGATATGGCGCGGTACCTTGTAGCCGGTAACGTTGGCACGCATGTGCTCCATCACCTGTTCCTTGGTCACGGTCATGCCCGGCTTGACCACGATGAAGACCTTGATCACTTCACCCGACTTCTCGTCCGGCACACCAATGGCTGCGCACTGCAGCACGCCCGGCAAGGCCGCCAACACATCTTCCAGCTCGTTGGGGTACACATTGAAGCCCGAGACCAGAATCATGTCTTTCTTGCGGTCGACGATACGCATGTAGCCATCGGCCTGTATCAGGGCGATGTCACCGGTCTTCAGCCAGCCTTCGCTGTCGAGAATCTCGGCCGTGGCGTCTTCACGCTGCCAGTAGCCCTTCATCACCTGCGGGCCCTTGACGCACAGTTCGCCCACCTCGCCAAGCGGCAGCTCTTTGCCGGCGTCGTCGATGATCTTGCACAGGGTCGACGGCACCGGAATACCGATAGTACCCACCTGGTTCGCTTCCGACGGGTTCACCGCCGCCACCGGGCTGGTTTCGGTCATGCCGTAGCCTTCGCAGATGGCGCAACCGGTAACGGCCTTCCAGCGCTCGGCCACACTCAGCTGCAGGGCCATGCCACCCGACAGCGTGATCTTCAGCGCCGAGAAATCCAGGGCACGGAATGCCTCGTTGTTGCACAGGGCAACGAAGAGGGTGTTGAGGCCGACAAAGCCGCTGAACTTCCACTTGCCCAGTTCCTTGACCATCGCCGGCAGGTCTCGCGGGTTGCTGATCAGCACGTTGTGGTTGCCGATCAGCATCATCGCCATGCAATGGAAGGTAAACGCATAGATGTGGTACAGCGGCAGCGGGGTGATGAGGATTTCGCAGCCTTCGTGCAGGTTGGAGCCCATCAGTGCCCGGCACTGCAGCATGTTGGCCACCAGGTTGCGGTGGGTCAGCATGGCGCCCTTGGCCACGCCGGTGGTACCGCCGGTGTATTGCAGCACCGCCACGTCGTTGGCCTGCGGGTTGGCTTCGGTCACTGGCTGGCCCTTGCCCAACGCCAGGGCGTCATTGAAACGCACGGCCTGCGGCAGGCTGTAGGCCGGCACCATCTTCTTCACGTACTTGATCACGCTGTTGATCAACAAGCGCTTGAGTGGCGGCAGCAGGTCGGCCACTTCGGTGACGATAACGTGCCTGACCTTGGTTTTTGGCAGCACTTTCTCGGCCAGGTGAGCCATGTTGGCCAGGCACACCAGGGCCTTGGCACCAGAGTCGTTGAACTGGTGTTCCATCTCCCGCGCGGTGTACAGCGGGTTGGTGTTGACCACGATCAGCCCGGCACGCATGGCACCGAAGACCGCGACCGGGTATTGCAGGACATTGGGCAATTGCACGGCAATGCGGTCACCCGGCTTGAGGTCGGTATGCTGCTGCAGCCAGGCGGCAAACGCCCCCGACAACGCATACAACTCGCCATAAGTGATAGTCTTGCCCAGGTTGCTAAAGGCCGGTTTGTCGGCAAAGCGTTGGCAGGATTGCTTGAGTACCGCCTGGATATTGGGGAATTCGTCAGGATTGATTTCCGCCGTAATCCCGGCTGGGTACTTATCCTTCCAAAAATTTTCGATCATGGAAGCCCACTCCTTCAGCAACAGCGAAGTTCGATTCACGCGTCGATGCGCTTATTATTGATATGGGATGACGGTTCGTTGCAAACCGGATCATCTGGAAGCGGGCCGAGAGTAACAGCTTTGTCCGGGGTCGCCTAGAGGCCAAAACAGGCCTTACGGTCACAAAAGTGACTCAATGAACAATACAGGTCATTTTTAGAGTAATTATCCAAAATGTCGCAGATAAGGCTGTATAGAGCCTGTTAGAGCGGTTTAAGGCATTCGCGGGTAAACCCGCTCCTACATTGGGCGGTGTAGGAGCGGGTTACCCGCGAAGACGCCATCCCCGTATCAAGCTATATCGCGCAACTCCCGCCGCAATATCTTGCCCACCGGCGTCATCGGCAACGATTCGCGCAGCACGATGTGCTTGGGTACTTTGTAGCCGGTGAAGTTGGCCTTGCAGTAGGCCTTCAGCTCATCAACGCTCACCCCGCCCTCGCGCGGCACCACGAACAGCTTGACCGCCTCGCCTGAACGCTCGTCCGGCACGCCGATAGCCGCACAGTTGGCGACCTTGGGATGCCCCATCACCACATCCTCGATTTCGTTGGGGTACACATTGAAGCCCGAGACGATGATCATATCCTTCTTGCGGTCGACGATGCGGGTGAAGCCGTCCGGGTCGATCACCGCGATATCACCGGTCTTGAACCAGCCTTCTGCATCCAGTGCCTGGGCCGTTGCCTCGGGCTGCTGCCAGTACCCCTTCATGACCTGCGGGCCTTTGATGCAAAGCTCGCCCCGCTCGCCCAGCGGCAGTTCGTTGCCGTCATCATCGATGACCTTGAACGCAGTACCCGCCACAGGGATGCCCACCGTCCCCAGACGCGCCAGCTGGCCGTATGGGTTGGTGCTGGCTACAGGCGAGGTTTCTGTCAGGCCGTAGCCTTCAACGATGCGGCACCCGGTAAGGTTTTCCCAGCGCTCGGCGGTGGCCTTGACCAGCGCTGTGCCACCAGAATTGGTGACCTTCAGCGCCGAGAAGTCCAACTGACGGAAGCCCGGGTGGTCCATCAGTGCGACAAACAGGGTATTGAGGCCCAGCAAGCCAGAGAAACGCCATTTGCCCAGCTCCTTGATGAAGCCGGGAATATCCCGCGGGTTGGTAATCAGCACATTATGGTTGCCGGTCACCATCATGCACATGCAATTCGCGGTGAATGCATAGATGTGGTAAAGCGGCAGCGGCGCGATCATCACCTCCTGGCCGTCCTTCAGCAGCTTCTGCCCATCGGGGCCGTGCTGCGAAAAGCAGGCCAGCACCTGCAGCATGTTGGCCACCAGGTTGCCGTGGGTGAGCATGGCGCCCTTGGCCAGGCCAGTGGTGCCGCCGGTGTACTGCAGCACAGCGATGTCATCGAGGTTCAGCGACACCGGTTTGGGCGACAGCCCGCGGCCCTCGCGCAGCACCTGCTTGAACGGCACCGCTTGAGGCAACTGGTAGGCCGGCACCATCTTCTTCAACTTGTCGACCACGGTGTTGACCAGCCAGCCCTTGGCGGTCGGCAGCAGGTCGCCCATCTTTGCCTCGATCAGGTACTCGATACCGGTATCGGGCAGCACCTCCTGCACGCGCTTGCCGAACATGTTAAGGTACACCAGCGCACGCGCGCCGCTGTCCTTGAACTGGTGGCGCATCTCGCGCTCGGTGTACAGCGGATTGGTGTTGACCACGATCAGTCCGGCGCGCATGGCACCGAAAACGGCGATGGGGTACTGCAGCACGTTGGGCATCTGCACGGCGATGCGCTCACCCGGCTTGAGGTCGGTGTGCTGCTGCAACCAGGCAGCGAAGGCTGCCGAATGGCGCTCCAGTTCCGCGTAGCTGAGGGTCACGCCCAGGTTGCTGAACGCCGGGCGGTCCGCAAAGCGCTTGCAGGAGCGTTCGAACACCTCGACGACCGAGGCGTAGGCATTGATGTCGATGGTGGAAGGCACGCCCGCCGGGCGCTTGTCATTCCAGAAGTCGGCTTGCATTTATTATTGTTCCTCTGCCTGGACCTGCACTGCGTCCTTTAGTCCTTTGCCTGACCGCCTGCTGGCGAAAAGGCGTTGATTCGACGTTAGCAGGTAAACCCAAGGTGGCATATACGCCAAGTCCCGCCATTAACATTGTGAATCTTATTTGTGCCCCTCCTGCAATCCGGCCGGTTGTGCATACACTGTTCGGGTAACCGCGCGCACAAGGACCCGCCATGCACCACGACGCCTTCTGGCTGCCCGCCAGTGAGCACTGCAGCCTGTACGTATACCAATGGCTGCCGGCCACACCGGTAAAGGCCGTGGTGCTGCTGGCCCATGGCATGGCCGAGCATGCCGGGCGCTACCAGCGCCTGGGCCAGGCCCTGAGCGAGGCCGGCTTTGCTCTGTTCGCTGCCGATCAGCGTGGCCACGGGCGCACTGCCGAACTGGGCAACCTCGGCCTGTTCGCCCGCCATCATGGCTGGAATGCCGTGGTCAACGACCTGGGATGCGTGGCCCAGCACATCGGCCAGCAGTTCCCGTGCACGCCGCTGTTCCTGTTCGGCCACAGCATGGGCAGCTACATCGCCCAGGCCTACCTGCTGCATCACAGTGGCAGCCTGCACGGGGCGATCCTCAGCGGCTCCAACTACCAACCGGCCGTGCTGTACCGCGTTGCGCGGCTGATTGCCCGGCTGGAGTCCTGGCGCCAGGGGCCACTGGGCAAGAGTGCACTGATCGAATGGTTGTCCTTCGGTTCGTTCAACAACGCCTTCAAGCCCAACCGCACGGCATTCGACTGGCTCAGCCGCGACCCGGGCGAGGTCGATCAGTACGTGAATGACCCGTTATGCGGCTTTCGCTGCACCAACCAGTTGTGGCTCGACCTGCTGCAAGGCTTGGCGCAGATCAGCCAGCCGGGTAACCTCGCGCAGATCGATCCCAACCTGCCGATGCTGGTGATCGGCGGTGAATGTGATCCGGTCAGTGCCGGCAAGCGTCTCACCCATCTGGCCGACGCCCTGCGCGCGACCGGCAATCGACATGTACAGCTGCGCGTCTATCCTGATGCGCGGCATGAAGTACTCAACGAAACCAACCGTGGCGAGGTCATCGCCGACATTCTCGGCTGGCTTGAACAGGCGCTGGCCCTTGGCCGCCCTGCGCGCAGTGAATGATAGTCGCCCTCGCCCAACGCTTAAGGAAGCATCGATGTCCCAGGTCACCAACACGCCTTACGAAGCCCTCGAAGTCGGCCAGAAGGCCGAGTACAAGAAGTCCGTAGAAGAACGCGACATCCAGCTGTTCGCTGCGATGTCCGGTGACCACAACCCGGTTCACCTGGATGCCGAGTTCGCCGCCAAGAGCATGTTCCGCGAGCGTATTGCCCATGGCATGTTCAGCGGCGCGCTGATCAGTGCTGCAGTGGCCTGCACCCTGCCGGGCCCTGGCACCATCTACCTGGGCCAGCAAATGAGCTTCCAGAAGCCGGTGAAAATTGGCGACACCCTGACCGTGCGCCTGGAAATCCTCGAGAAGCTGCCCAAGTTCAAGGTGCGCATCGCCACCAATGTGTACAACCAGAACGATGAGCTGGTGGTCGCGGGTGAAGCCGAGATCCTGGCGCCGCGCAAGCAGCAGACCGTCGAGCTGGTGTCACCGCCGAATTTTGTGGCTAGCTGACGTGTGATGCAGCCAGCCTCTTCGTCGAGGCTGCTCTCCTGGGTAACCCGCTAATTCGTTGATTTAGCGGGAATCCTGCGGAAGCGGGCTTGCCCGCGAAGAGGCCGGCGCCCCCCACATCACTCGATAGCCTGCAAGCGCCGCTCGATATGCCGCCGTTCTGGCGCCTGCCGTGTCAAGGCCAGCGCCTTCTGCCAGGCCGCACGCGCCGCTTCCACCTGCCCCAGCTGGCAATGCAGCTCGGCCCGCGCCGCATGTGCCAGGTGATAGTCCAGCAACTCCCCCCGCGCCAGGATCCCTTCGACTTCCCGCAAGCCAACCTCCGGCCCATCCCGCTTCGCCAGCGCCACCGCCCGGTTCAGCTCCACCACCGCTGATGGCCAATACCGCTGCAACACATCATACAGCCCAACGATCTCCCCCCAGTCCGTCTCTTCAGCCGTCGCCGCTTCGGCATGCACAGCAGCAATCGCCGCCTGGACGGTATAGGCCCCGAACGCACGGCTCTGCAGGGCCTGGCGCACCAGCTCACAGCCCTCGGCAATGAACTGCCGGTCCCACAAGCTACGGTCCTGCTGCTCCAGAACCACCAGATTGCCTTGGCCATCGATACGCGCCCGCTGCCGGGACGCCTGCAGCAACATCAACGCCAACAGGCCGACCGCCTCCGGGTCGGGCAGCAACTGCACCAGCAACCGCGCCAGGCGAATGGCTTCATCACTGAGCGCCTGCTGCAGCAGTGTCTCGCCCGATGACGCCGAATAACCCTCGTTGAACACCAGGTAGATCACCCGCAACACGCTTTCCAGGCGCTCGGGCAGCTCATTCAGCTCTGGTACCTGGTACGGTATGCCGGCATCACGGATCTTGGCCTTGGCGCGCACGATACGCTGGGCAATGGTGGCCGGGCTTTGCAGAAAGGCCCGGGCAATCTGCTCGGTGGTCAGGTCGCAGACTTCGCGAAGGGTCAATGGCACCTGAGCGTCGGACGACAGGGCCGGATGGCAACAGGTGAAGATCAGCCGCAGGCGGTCATCCGCCAGCAGCTCTTCTTCACTGGGGTCCTGCGCCTGACCCTCCAGCAGCATGCTCAAGTCAGCCTGGGAGCGGTCGAAGCGGGCGCGCCGGCGCAGCGCATCAATGGCCTTGAAGCGCCCCACAGAGACCAGCCACGCTCGCGGGTTGACGGGGATACCGTCGCGTTGCCAGCGCTCGACGGCAATGAAGAAGGCATCATGCATGGCCTCCTCGGCCAGGTCGAAATCACCCAGCAAGCGGATCAGTGTCGCCAGGATCCGCCGCGACTCCTGCCGGTACACGGACTCGACTTCGGTGCGCACCAGGGCCAATGCGGTCATCAGTCGGGCATCCGCTGGGTCACCACCTCCACCAGGCGGTCCAGGCTTTCTCCCCAGCCTTGGTAGAAGCCCATTTCTTCATGAGCCTGGCAGTCAGTGGCATTCCAGTGCCAGGCACGGGCGGTGTAACGGGTTTTGCCCTGTTCCTCGTCAAAGCTGATCACGGCGGTCATGAAGGCCTTGTCCGACGGTACCCAACCGGGGCCGAAGGCATCGGTGAACACCAGCCGGCGTGGCGCTGCAATTTCCAGAAAAACGCCTTGGTTCGGGTACTCGCTGCCATCCGGCGCCCGCATCAGGGTACGAAACAGGCCACCGGCCCACAGCTGCATTTCACATTCCGGGGTGGTCATGCCGTGCGGCCCCCACCACTGCATCAGCCACTGGGGTTCGGTCCAGGCGCGGAATACCTTGGCCGGTGGTGCGTCGATCAGACGGCTGATGGACAACTCGTATTGCGCTTGCGCAATGGGTGCAAGGCTCATGCTGATGGTTCTCCTTGGCTGTCAGGGTTGCAGCTCGCGCACTGGTCGCACCTCGACACTGCCGACCCGCGCGGCAGGGATGCCCTTGGCGATATTCAGCGCTTCGTTGAGGTCGCGGGCCTCCACCAGGTAAAAGCCGGCCAGTTGCTCCTTGGTTTCGGCAAACGGGCCGTCGGTCAGGCTCATGTGCCCGTTACGCATGCGCACCGTGGTGGCAGTCTGCACCGACTTCAGCGCCTCGGCCGCGAGCATTCGCCCGGAACCGTGAATGGCTTCGGCGTAAGCCAGGCACTCGGCGTCTGCCGGGCTGTCGGGCAGGCTGTGCAACAGCCCCTCGTCACAATAGACCAGGCACAGGTATTTCATGGTCGCCTCCAGGGCATTGGCAAAGTGCGTTTGGCGATAACGGCTCAGGGCTTGAGATCGAACAGGGCTTTTTGCGTTTCCATGTCGAAAGGCGCCGACCAGTGTTCGTGGATTACCTGCCACTGGCCGCCTTGACGACGATAGCTCACCGTGGCGCGCATGAAGCCGCACTGGCTTTCGTCGTCGCCTGGGCCGCAGCGGTTCAGCCAATGGGCCAGGGCCAGATCGCCAGCGGCGTGCACGGTAAGTTCGGCAAGTTCGAAGACCATGGGGCCAGTGCACATGCCCATGCACATTTCCCAGTGCGCCGTGTAGGCGGACTTGCCTTTGAATTGCAGGGCCTGGATGGCATCGAAGGCGACGATATCGTCGGCGTAGGGGGCGATGATGCCCGGGATGTCGCGATCGCGCACGGCTTGCATCCAGCGCTCGATCAATTGGCGGATTTCGGATTCGGCTGCGGTGCTCATCGGGGGGGCCTCCGACAGATCATAGGGGGTGCGGCACGGTGTGACGCGTGCCTTCAGCTATGGTCGAACGGGAAACGGAGGATTCGACAGGCGGAGAAATTATCTGTATTGGCGGTGCACCTGGGAGGTCGCATCAAGGCCAGCAAGTGCCCGCCACGGCGTTTTCAGCGCCTGCGGCGGGCACAACCAGTCAACCCTGCTGGCAACCTTCACCCATGGCCCGGTACTGAATGGTGTGCACCTGGCCCTGGTGGTCTTCATAGGTCATGGTCGCAGGTACCACTTCGCAGACGTTGGGTATGGTCGACAGGTTGATCACCCGCTTGATGTCCAGGTTCATCGAGTAGTCGTACTGCTGAGCCACAGGCTCGCTGGAGACGGGTTTGGCCTCATCGGCGAGGGCGAACGAGGACATACCGACCAATGCAAGAATCAGTAATGGTTTCATGTGGTTTTGCCTTTTGAGCGTTCAAGCTGATCGATTGACTTCTATTGCCGTATCCGGCGCGGAGAAGTTGTCATCTATGGTCTAGATGGCACGAAGTACCGATCCCGCTTCGTACTGCCAGGGGGGATGAACAAAATTCTACTCCCGGCCAGCAATAGTTGAACCCCGGAGTCGGATATTCACCCTTGCCGGTTTTGCAACAATCTGCGACAAAGTGGCCGCAAATCATCAGGCCAGAGCCCCTGGCCACGTTTCAGGGTAGGACTCACCATTTCTGACCAATTGTCCTGTTCGAAGCTATCGGACACAGAACGCCGTTTGCTGGACCACTTCTACCGCCAGCACAGCTCACGCATGCGCGCTGCAAGCGACGCCGAACTGTGGGTAGCACGGGCCCCTGGCATCATCGCCGGGCTGAGCTTGAGTGCGGTGAGTGAGGGGTTCTGGCTGACCGGCCTGTTCGTCGACCCGCAGCGACGCAGCCAAGGGGTGGCCGCGCGGTTGGTCGAGGCAGCGCTGGCGCAAGTTGGCGGGCCTGTCTGGCTGTTCTGTCATCCCGAGCTGACGCCCTTCTACCAGCGCCTGGGCTTCGACCTGGCCCAACAGCTGCCAGAAGCCCTGGCCAGCCGCCTGCTACGCTATCAGCGCAGCAAACGCCTGGTAGCCCTGCAGCGAGGTCAGTCGTCGCTGACCTCGAGCCCAGGGAACAGCACCTCGGTGTAGCCGAACCTGGCAAAGTCCTGGATGCGCGAGGGGTACAGCCGGCCGATCAGGTGGTCGCACTCATGCTGCACCACCCGCGCATGGAAGCCATCGGCAAAGCGGTTGATCGGGTTGCCGTGGGGGTCGATGCCTTGATAGCCGATGTGCTTGAAGCGCGGCACCACGCCGCGCAGGCCAGGCACCGACAGGCAACCCTCCCAGCCGTCCTCGACCTCGGTGGAGGTCGGAGTGATGACCGGATTCAGCAGAATGGTCTGCGGCACCGCCTCGGCCTCGGGGTATCGCTCACTGCGCTCGAAACCGAAGATCACCAACTGCAGGTCGATGCCGACCTGCGGGGCGGCCAGGCCCACACCGCCTACGTGACGCATGGTTTCGAACATGTCGTCGATCAGTTGCTGCAGTTCGGCACTGCCAAGCATGTGCTCGGGCACTGGCGGAGCGATGCGCAGCAGGCGTTCGTCGCCCATCTTGAGAATGTCACGGATCATCAGGGGTTCGGCTCGACGCTATGAGGCTTGCTCGGGTTCGGGTGCTCGTGACCCAGTACAGTCAAGGTTTCCTTGGGCTTATCTTCGTCGAAGTCTTTCTCGCCCGGATTCTTGCCTTCGGCTGACATGTGCTCGATCACCGCATTCATTTCGGCGCCGAGCAACAACACGGCAGCCGAAATATAGAAATACAGCAACAGCACGATGATTGCACCAATGCTGCCGTACATGGCGTTGTAGTCGGCAAAGGTCTTCACGTAGTAGGCAAAGCCCAGCGAGGCCACGATCCACACCACCACCGCCAGCACAGAGCCCGGGGTGATGAAGCGAAACTGTTGTTTCACGTCAGGCATCACGTAATAGATCAGGGCCACTGCCACCATCAGCAGAATGATGATCACCGGCCAGCGCAGGATGGTCCACAGTGTGACGATGAACTCCTGCATGCCGATCTGGGCGGCGATCCATTCCATCACCTGGGGGCCCAGCACCATCAGTGCTGCGGCCGCCAGCAGCATGCCAGCCAGGCCCACGGTGTAGAAAATGGAAAGCGGGATACGCTTCCACACCGGGCGACCTTCGGGCACATCGTAAGCGGCGTTCATGGCGCTCATCATCAGGCGCACGCCAGCGGAGGCGGTCCACAGGGCGATCACGATACCCACCGACAGCAGCCCACCCTTGGATTGTTGCAACTGGTCGATCACCGGATTCACCTGCTCCAGCGCCTGAGGCGGCAATACCAGTTCCGATTGCAGACGCAGCCAGGAGAAAAAGTCCGGCAAGTGCAGGAAACCGATCAGGGCAATCAGGAACAACAGGAAGGGGAACAGCGAGAACAGCGCCTGGTAGGCCAGCGCTGAGGCATAGGTGGACATCTCGTCGTCGAGGAATTCCTTGACGGTACGTACCAGCACGCGGTGCAGGGGCAAGCCGCGCAGGTCGGGGAAAATCATAGCGTCTCCTTTCGCCGCTTGATCGTTACAACAGACAAGTCTAATAGACCCTGCCCGTGCTGTGCTGCTCCCGGCCATGGTTGAAGGCTTTGCTTACATATAGTCCCGGCCTCTTCGCGTATCACCCGGAAGAGGCCGGCACAGGCCGCCTCAAGTCAAGGCTTCTTCACCGCATCCTTCACATTGCCCTTGACCTGTTGCGCCTCGCCTTTGAGCTCCTGCGCCTTGCCTTCGGCCCGCAGCTTGTCGTTGTCGGTCACCTTGCCAACACCCTGTTTCACGTTGCCGATCGCTTCGTTGGCCAAGCCTTTCGCTTTGTCTTTAGTACCGCTCATGGCAAAACTCCTGCAAATGGAGACACGTGAACCGTGTCGACATTAGGTGGACCCAACGCCTTCGCCAGGAGTTTCAACGGATTTCCCGCTCAGAAGCCGGACGGTAAGACTGCGGGGGAATACCGCACAAGCCGGTGAAGAGGCCCGCACAGGCACCGCAAGTTACAGACCTTGCCCCGCCCCGTGCCACCCCTCACAATGCAGGCCTTCATAGCGTCAACCCGCAGGAACCTGCATGAAACTCGACAAACCCGCCGCCATCGCCCGGCGCAACGAAGCACTGGCCCGCCCGGTGCTGACCAGCAGCAATACGCTGTTCGCCATCCTGGACAACAAACGCAACCTGTGGTGGTTCGAAGTGCCAGTGGCACTGCTGGGCAAAGGCCAGGCCGACTGGGTCAACCTGCTGCTGCACACGCCAGAAAGCGATGAGCTGCAGCACCTGAAGGTGCCCACCAATTTCCTCAAGGCCCACCTGGAGCAGATGGAAGTGCGCAAGCCTGGCAAGCGCCGCTCCACCATCAGCCTGGCCCTCAGCGCCGACCGTGACTCGCTGCTGCGCGACACCCGTCCGGGTGGCGAGCAGTTGGACTTCCGTAACTTCGTACAGGCGTAACGCGGTCAGGCTTTCTCGATACGATCGTCATGGATGACGATCAGGCCCTGCTTGAACAACCCGCCAATGGCCTTCTTGAAGTTGCCCTTGCTGACGTTGAACAGCTTGCTGATCAGCGCAGGGTCACTCTTGTCGCACACACCCAACACCCCGCCCTCGGCTTCCAGGCGCGCCATGATCTGCTCTTGAAGGGTGTCCGCCAGGGCAGCGCCTACCGGCTGCAGGCTCAGTGAAATCTTGCCGTCCTGCCGCACTTCCTTGATGAAGCCTTTCTCGTGCATGCCCGAGCGCAAGAACTTGAACACTTCGTTCTTGTGGATCAGGCCCCAGTGGCGGTTGTTGATGATGGCCTTGAAGCCCATCGGCGTTTCGCCGGCCACCAGCAGCTCGACCGGCTGGCCAACCTTGTAGTCGGCCGGGGTGACATCGAGGTAGCGGTCCAGGCGCGAGGTGGCAGTGATCCGGCGGGTGCGCTTGTCGAGGTACACGTGCACCACGCAGTAATCACCGATCTTCAGCGGCCGTGCCTCTTCCGAGTACGGCATCAGCAAGTCCTTGGACAGGCCCCAGTCCAGGAAGATACCGGCACCGTTGATGTCCTTGACCTTCAGGCTGGCAAACTCGCCAACCTGCACCTTGGGCTTCTCGGTGGTGGCGATCAGCTGGTCTTCGCTGTCCAGGTAGATGAACACGTTCAACCAGTCATCGACCTCGGTTTCGGCGTTTTTCGGGATATAGCGCCCGGGCAGCAGGATCTCGCCATCGGCGCCGCCGTCCAGGTACAGACCGAAGTCCACGTGTTTCACGATTTGCAAACTGTTGTAACGCCCAAGCAGAGCCATTTCCGATGATCCTCAAGACAAGGCGACTATTCTACACCTGAAGCCACCACATGGCCCGACCACTCATGCAGTGGAACCGCCAGCCCGCACTTGCATCTACCTTCTGGCCAGCCTGAGGAAGGAACAGCACATGCCGCTACGCCTGCCCAAAGCCCTGCTTATCGCCATCGGCTTGGCCTTGGCCTTGGCCGCCTGCAGCCGCATCGACCTGGCCTATCGCAACCTCGACCGCCTGGTGCCGTGGTCGCTGAGTGACTACCTGGACATGAACCGCGAGCAGAGGGCGCTGCTGGATGATCGGTTGCGCGAGCACCTGGCCTGGCATTGCAAGACTCAACTGCCCGGCTACCTCGACTGGCTCGACCGGCTACGTGGCCTGGTCGCCGCCGGCCAGCTAACCGACCGGGCCCTCCAGCAAACCACCCACGACGTGCGTGAAGCGATTGGTCGGGTGACCGAGGAAATCACCCCTTCGGCCACCGAACTGCTGCGTGGCATGAGCGACGACCAGGTAGCAAAAATGCGTGAAGCTTTCCGCGAAGACATCAGTGAGCGGCAGAAGCAGTATGTGGATACGCCCTTGCCGAAGCAGATTGCCCGCCGTAGCGAGCGCATGGAAAAACGCCTGACGCCCTGGTTTGGCGAGTTGACTGCGGTACAGAAGCAACGCATCCAGACCTGGTCTCAAGCGCTGGGTGACCAGAACCGTGAATGGATCGCCAACCGCGCCCACTGGCAGCAGCAATTGCTGTTGGCGATGAACCAGCGCAACGACTCCAGCTTCGAGCCGCGCCTGGCGACCTTGTTGCAGCGCAAGGAAAGTTTGTGGACACCCGAGTACCGGGCGGCGTATCGGAATACCGAGCGCCAGGCGCGCAGCCTGCTGGTTGACCTGGTGCAGCAAAGCACGCCGCAGCAGCGGCGCTTCCTGCAGGAACGGTTGGGCAAGGTGCGCACCCATTTGAGCGATATGAAGTGTTTGAAGGGCTGACAGCCCTGTTCGACCTGATTCACCGGGCCTTGCGCCGATACGGAAACACATCGATCACTTTCCCTTCACGTATCGCCGCCTGCAGCCCCTTCCAGTAATCCGCGTCATACAGTTCCCCATGCAAGCGGCTGAACAACCGCCGCTGGCCCATATCGGCAAACAGAAACGGCGGAAACTCTTCGGGGAACACATCATGCGGCCCGATCGAGTACCACGGCTCGCCCGACATTTCGTCCTCCGGGTAACGCGGTGGCGGGATGTGGCGGAAATTCACCTCGGTCAGGAAGCTGATTTCGTCATAGTCGTAGAACACGACCCGGCCATGGCGGGTCACGCCGAAGTTCTTCAGCAGCATGTCGCCGGGGAAGATATTCGCCGCCGCCAGTTGCTTGATGGCCAGGCCGTAGTCCTCCAGTGCCTCCAGCACCTGGCCCTCGGTGGCCTGCTCCAGGTACAGGTTCAACGGCGTCATGCGCCGCTCGGTCCAACAGTGGCGGATCAGCACCGTATCGCCCTCCAGCGCCACCGTCGACGGTGCCACCTCCAGCAACTCGGCCAGGCAATCCGGCTCGAACTTGCTGCGCGGAAAGCGAAAATCGGCAAACTCCTGGGTGTCGGCCATACGGCCCACCCGGTCGACGCTTTTCACCAGCCGGTACTTGTCGATCACCGTGGCGCGGTCCACGGTTTTCGATGGCGAAAAGCGGTCCTTGATGATCTTGAACACCGTATTGAAGCCAGGCAAGGTGAATACACTCATGACCATGCCCCGTACCCCTGGCGCCATGACAAAGCGGTCATCACTGCTGGCCAGGTGGTTGATCAGCGCGCGGTAGAACTCCGACTTGCCCTGCTTGTAGAACCCGATCGAGGTGTAAAGCTCGGCAATGTGCTTGCCTGGGAGGATGCGCTTGAGGAAATTGACGAACTCGGCCGGCACCGGTACATCGGCCATGAAGTAAGAGCGGGTGAACGAAAAGATGATCGACACCTCGGCCTCGTCAGTGATCAATGCATCGGCCTCGATGCCGTGGCCTTCGCGGTGCAGCAAGGGAATCACCAACGGCCACTGCTCATCGCTGTTGTACAGGCGGCCAACCAGATAGGCCCCCTTGTTGCGGTAAAGCACGGGTACAAACAGCTCCAAGGCCAGCGCCGGGTCCTTGCACACCCAGTCGGGCAGGCATTCACGCAATTGTTCTTCCAGCCGCGTCAGGTCGCCTTCCAGGTCGCCATACGGCATGTCGAACGGGTAATCGGCGAACACCGCACGCAGCAAGTTCCTGAGACTGCCGTCAAGCCGATAGGTACGTGTTTGCGCGGCGCGCTCACGGCCGCGCATGGAAGGCCGGGTGGTGTGGATGAACATGCAGCCGTCGCTGATCTGGTCATGGCTGAACAGGCTGCAGAACAGCGAGTTGTACCAGGTCTCTGCCAGCTCGTCGTCCAGGCGGGGGTCAATCAGGTGGATATAGGCGTTTTTCACCAGCGGCCACTGCTCCACGTCCAGCAGCACCTCCGTGGCAAAGGCCTGGCGCAGCCAGCCGTTGACTTCAGCGACTTTCTCTTCATAGAGATTGATGCGGGCGGCGGCGGCCTGCTGGATATCCTGCCAGCGCGCCTGCTCGAAGCGCTTGCGGGCTCCGAGAGTGATGCGCTGGAAATGATCGCGGTAGTCGTCGAAGCCGGCGAGGATCATCCGGGCGATTTCGACAGCGGGCCAGGGCTGGGACATGCGTGGGGCCTCGGAGCAGGGATTGAGTACAGAGCTTAGCCGCCCTTGGGTGCATGGGTTACTGCCATTGAAGGCCCGAGCTGGCGTAGTTACAGCAGCGTTGTCCAACGCCGGCAGCCCGAGAGGAATTACACAGCAAGAAAGCACAAGAATCCCCCCGCCCCCTGGCGTACACTCGCGCCCCTGCCTTGCCTTCGGAGACCGTTGTGAGCCCCATCGCCCTAGCCCGCCTGCTGACCCTTGCCGCCGTCTGGGGAGCGAGTTTCCTGTTCATGCGCATCATCGCTCCCGAACTGGGCACGGTGCCGACCGCGTTCTTCCGGGTCTCCATCGCCTGTCTGGGCCTGATCGTGCTACTCGCCGCCGCCCGCGTGCGCTGGGACTTCCAGGGCAAGCTCGGCGCGTGCCTGGTGCTGGGCATGATCAACTCCGGCATCCCCGCCACCTTCTACTCGGTGGCGGCCCAGGTGCTGCCTGCCGGCTATTCGGCGATCTTCAACGCCACCACCCCGTTGATGGGCGTGCTGGTCGGCGTACTGTTCTTCCGCGAGCCAATGACCCTGGCCAAACTCTGCGGCATCTTCCTTGGCCTGTTCGGCGTCGGCATTCTCAGCGGTGCCGGCCCGGTGGCGCTGGACATGGCCCTGCTGCAAGGCGCCCTCGCCTGCCTGGCGGCCACCACCTGCTACGGCTTTGCCGGGTTCCTCGCCCGCCGCTGGGTCAGCGGCCTGGACAGCCGTCTTTCCGCGCTGGGCAGCATGCTCGGCGCCACGCTGATGCTGACCCCGCTGTTCGGCTGGAGCGCACTCACCCAACCGCCCGCCAGCTGGGGGGGCTGGGAGGTGTGGTTGTCGTTGCTGGGGCTGGGGCTGCTATGCACCGCCTTTGCCTACATCCTGTACTTCCGCCTGCTGGCCGAGATCGGACCGGTCAAAGCCAGCACCGTGACCTTCCTGATCCCGGTGTTCGGTGTATTGTGGGGGGCATGGCTGCTGAACGAGCCGTTGTCGATGGCGCATCTTTACGGCGGCCTGCTGATTGGCCTGGCCTTGTGGCTGGTGCTGCGCCCAGCGCGCCGCTGAAGCGGGGTACTGCATGAACAGCGCGTACAAGAAGGTCCTGTTCCGCCTGGAACAGGACGAGAACGGCTACCCACCGGCCTCGGTCGAGGGCCTGTGGGCCAAGGCCGTGGAAGGCGGCTATGCCATCGACAACATACCCTTCCATGTCTACGGCATCGCCCCAGGCGATGTGATCGACACCCGTGAAGAAGAAGGCGAAACCTGGTTCGCAGAACTGCGCCACAGCAGCGGCAGCTCGGTGTTCCGGGTGGTCGTCAAACCACCGGAAACCCTCGACCAGGTGCGCGCGGCATTGCTGGATTTCGGCTGTGCCTGTGAAACCGAGCAAGCAGTGAAGATGTTGGCTGTCGAGGTCCCGCCGCAACGCTCGCTCGACACCCTGCTCTACTACCTGCTCACCCAGCGCGAAGCCGGCCTGCTGGACTTCGAGGAAGGCGTGTTGCGCCACGCCATCCCCGAAGAATTCCGCTAGGGCCTACGCTTCCGCCAGGCGCGCCGCGGGCTTGCGAAACACGAACAGCAGCCCAACAACGATCAGCCCCATGCCCAGCAAGCTTAGCGGCGCCAGGCGATTACCGAAGATCAGCAAGTCCATCACTGCAGTCACTGCCGGCACCAGGTAGAACAGGCTGGTGACATTGACCAGGTTGCCCTTGGCGATCAGCCGGTACAGCAGCAAGGTTGCCAGCAGCGAGACCACCAGGCCCATCCACAGCAGCGCACCGACGAAGCTGCCGGTCCACTCGACATGGAGCGGTTGCAAAGGTGCGAACAGCGCGCACATGGCAAAGCCGGCCAGGTACTGCAGCGGCAGTGTGCCCATGGGGTTGTCGGTAATGCGCTTCTGCAGGATCGAGCCAAAGGTCATGCTGACCAGCGCCAGCAGGGCGAACAGCATCCCCGCCAGCGATACCCCGCCCAGGTTGATGCCCTGGTAGACCACCATGATCAAGCCGCCCAACCCCAAACCCAGGCCGAACAAACGGCTCCAGGAACGCTGGCGTTCCATCAGCACCACGGTGAGGATCGGTTGGACGCCCATCACCGTGGCCATGACACCAGGGGTGACATGGGTATCAAGCGCCAACAGATAGAAGATCTGATAGGCACCGAGCAGCACACACCCGGTACCCAGGGCGCGCAGAATGCTCCCGCGAGTACGCGGCCAGCGCAACCCTAGCAACGGGCCGATCAGCAACAGGCCAGCCAGTGCCAGCGCCGAGCGCAACAGCAGAAAGGCGAACGGGCTGGCATGCGCCAGGCCAAGTTTGGAGACGATCGCCCCGCTGCTCCACAGCAGGACGAACAGGCAGGTAGTGGCCGCCGAGGCCACGGACGCTTTGGTAAAGACAGACATGAATTGCCACCTGATAGTAGGCAGATAAGCCAAACGGACGGCGTGCGCTTCGACGTAAGAAGTGGCCGACCGTGTTCAGTAGGTTGCGCGTGCGAAGGGTTGCGGCACGAAGCCGATCAGCCCAGCACAACCACGCAATGAGGCGGAGCTACGCCGCCTACGACGCCACTGACAGGTGGTGGGGAGTGACAGATCATGACCGGCTGCTGGCTACCACGCACGACCATGCCCGCGACTGGCGCGATGGCAAAGCGTGTGGTGGAAGGAATGGCAGGCATGACAGCGGTCTTTGAAGAAGTGAATGTTCTGGAATATAGCGAGTGATTCTTCGCGGCACAAGCCTGCTTTCACAGGTTCTGCTCATCCTTCAAGGAGGGTGATGCACTTGTGGAAGCGGGCTTGGCCCCGCGAAGAGGCCCGAACAGACTACAAAAAATCAGAACAACCAGCGATACAGCAGATACGCCACCACCACCGCCAGTACCGGCCGTAGCACGCGGTAAGCCTTGGGGTTGGCGCGCTTGAACTGCTTCACATGGCTGCTGATCCTGTTGCTGAAGCGCTTGCTCCAGGCGTACGCCTGGTTGATCCCGCCCACGCGCTCTTCGTCAGTGTTCTGCGGCGCGGTGGCGCGGCCGAGGAAGGCACTGACCTTACGGTTGATGCGCGTCATCAGCGGGCTACTCAGCGGGCGCTCGATGTCGCAGAACAGGATCACGCGGGTTACGTCGGTTTCGTTCTTGACCCAGTGCACGTAGGTTTCGTCGAACATCACGTCTTCGCCATCACGCCAGGCGTACTGCTCACCGTCCACGTAGATGCGGCATGCGTCGGAGTTCGGCGTGGACAACCCCAGGTGGTAGCGCAGCGAGCCTGCGAACGGGTCACGGTGCGGGTTCAGGTGGCTGCCGCCGGGCAGCAGGGCAAACATTGCGCCCTTGACATTGGGGATGCTGCTGACCAGCTCGACGGTGCGCGGGCACAGGGTTTGCGCCGAAGGCAGCGGTTTGTCGTACCACTTCAGGTAAAAGCGCTTCCAGCCCTTCTTGAAGAACGAACCAAAGCCGGCGTCGTTATCCTTCTCGGCGGCACGGATATAGCCTTCGTCGAACAGGCGCATGGCCTCTTCGCGGATTTCCTGCCAGTTGTCCTTCAGCACGTCCAGCTCCGGGAAGCGCTGACGGTCCAGATAGGGCTTGGACGGCACGCCGGAAAACAGGTACATCAACGCGTTGTAGGGGGCGAACAGCGCCGAATGGTTGACGAACTGGCGCAACACCGGCAGGCGGGCCTTGCCGCGCAGGTGCACGAACAGCACGCTGCCGAAAAACACCAGCAAGACACCCGCCTTGGCTGCAAAGGAAAAGGTCATGCTTTCACTCCTTGGGGAAGAGCCAGGGCTGCGCTGCCTGCTCTCCAGAAAATCATCCTGCCATCATAAACCGATCCCGCCGCGGTAAAAACAACCCGGGCGGGATCGCATTCATGAAGATTCTGCAATAAACCCGGCCGCCGATTGTTGCGCCGGGTCAGCGGCAAGGCCGGTTACTGTTGGTTTTCCTGCTCGCTGAACATGTCGCTGAACAGCATGCTCGACAAATATCGCTCGCCCGAATCGGGCAGGATTACGACGATGGTCTTACCCTGCATTTCCGGTTTCTCGGCCAGGCGCACCGCCGCCGCCATTGCCGCACCGCAGGAAATACCACAAAGGATGCCCTCTTCCTGCATCAGGCGAATAGCCATGGCCTTGGCCGCTTCGTCGGTCACCGTCTCCACTTGGTCGACGATCGAAAGGTCGAGGTTTTTCGGCACGAAGCCGGCGCCGATACCCTGGATTTTGTGCGGGCTTGGCTTGAGCTCTTCGCCGGCCAGGGTCTGGCTGATCAGTGGCGATGCCACGGGTTCCACTGCCACCGAAAGGATGGCCTTGCCTTGGGTATGCTTGATGTAACGCGACACGCCGGTGATGGTGCCGCCAGTGCCCACGCCCGCCACCAGCACGTCGATGGCGCCGTCAGTGTCGCTCCAGATCTCCGGGCCGGTGGTTTTTTCATGAATGGCCGGGTTGGCCGGGTTTTCGAACTGGCCCGGCAGGAAGTACTGGTCCGGCGCGGAGGCGACGATTTCGTTGGCCTTCTCGATGGCGCCCTTCATGCCCTTGGCCGGATCAGTCAGCACCAGCTCGGCGCCCAGTGCCTTCAGCACCTTGCGGCGCTCCAGGCTCATCGAGGCGGGCATGGTCAGTATCAGTTTGTAGCCGCGGGCGGCGGCGACGAAGGCCAGGCCGATACCGGTGTTGCCCGAGGTGGGCTCGACGATGGTCATGCCCGGTTTGAGCTTGCCGCTGCTCTCGGCGTCCCAGACCATGTTCGCGCCAATGCGGCATTTGACCGAATACCCCGGGTTGCGCCCTTCGATCTTGGCGAGGATGGTCACGCCGCGTGGGGCGATGCGGTTGATCTGCACCAGCGGCGTGTTACCGATGGAGTGGGCATTGTCTGCAAAGATACGGCTCATGGCAGGGGTCCTTGGCATGAAAAAGCAGGGAAATGCCTCAAGGGTAAGCCTGCGGCAGTGGCCCGTAAAGCCTGTTCGAACTCAGCTGGGCACGTTGCGGTCAACCGCACATCCCGCCTTGGAGACCGCCTCATGAAAGCCCGCTATCGCTGGCCGCTGGTCGGCCTGGCCAGCCTGACCGTGCTGCTGGTGGCGCTGCACCTGGCCCTGCCCTACCTGGTGCGCGACTACCTCAACGACAAGCTGGCCGACATGGGTGACTACCGCGGCCAGGTGGCCGATGTGGACCTGGCCTGGTGGCGCGGTGCGTATCAGATCAATGGGCTGAAGGTCGTCAAGACCACCGGCAAGGTGCCCGTACCGCTTCTCGACGCCCCACTGATCGACCTTTCGGTGAGCTGGCGCTCGTTGTGGTACGACAAGGCAGTGGTGGCCGAGGTGACCTTCGTGCACCCCGAGCTGAACTTTGTCGACGGTGGTAGCAAACAGGCATCGCAGACCGGCCAAGGTACCGACTGGCGCCAACAGCTGGAAAAACTCCTGCCCATCACCCTCAACGAGGTGCGTATCGACAATGGCGTGCTGACGTTCCGCAACTTCAATTCCAAACCACCGGTCGACCTCAAGGCCACCCGGTTGAATGCCAGCATCCACAACTTGACCAATGTGCGCGACCAGAAAGGCCGTCGCGATGCCAGTTTCGAAGGTACGGCGCTCATCGCGGCTGATGCGAAGGTAGAAAGCCGTGCCACCTTCGACCCGTTCAGTGATTTCGATGACTTCGAATTCAGGCTTCGCGCCACCGGCATCGAGCTGCGCAAACTGAATGACTTTGCCAGCGCCTACGGCAAATTCGACTTCAATGCCGGGCACGGTGACGTGGTCATCGAGGCCCAGGCAGAAAACGGCCGGCTGAACGGCTATATAAAACCGTTGCTGCGCGATGTCGACGTGTTCGACTGGCAACAGGACGTCGAGGAAAAGGACAAGGGCTTCTTCCGCTCGGTGTGGGAGGCCCTGGTGGGGGCGACCGAGACGGTGCTGAAAAACCAGCCAAAAAACCAGTTCGCCACCCGGGTGGAACTCAGCGGCAGTGTGCGCCCACAGGATATCAGTGCCTTCGAGGCGTTCTTGCAGATCCTGCGCAACGGGTTTATCCAGGCGTTCAATGCACGCTACGAGCAGCCAGCGCCGAAGTCTGACTGAGAGAACGTGACGGGGCATTCAGGGACTGAATGCCCGGTCTGCGTTTGCAGCCGCCTGGCCCCGCGTTATAGTCGGAAACAAATCCAGATTATGTGCTGCCTGTTCGGGCCTCTTCGCGGGTAAACCCGCTCCTACAACCCCGTAGGAGCGGGTTTACCCGCGAGGAGGCCCGCAAAGCCCTGAATAGAGGACACCCCCCATGAAGTTCGAAGGCACCCGCGACTACGTCGCCACAGACGACCTGAAACTGGCGGTAAACGCGGCCATTACCCTCGAACGCCCGCTGTTGGTCAAGGGCGAACCAGGCACCGGCAAAACCATGCTCGCCGAGCAGCTGGCAGCCTCGTTCGGTGCGCGCCTGATCACCTGGCACATCAAGTCCACCACCAAGGCCCACCAGGGGCTGTACGAGTACGACGCAGTCAGCCGCCTGCGTGATTCGCAGCTGGGCGTGGACAAGGTGCACGATGTGCGCAACTACCTGAAAAAGGGCAAACTCTGGGAGGCCTTCGAGGCCGACGAGCGGGTCATCCTGCTGATCGACGAAATCGACAAGGCCGATATCGAATTCCCCAACGACCTGCTGCAAGAACTCGACAAGATGGAGTTCTACGTCTATGAAATCGACGAGACCATCAAGGCCAGACAGCGCCCGATCATCATCATTACCTCGAACAACGAAAAAGAGCTGCCGGACGCTTTCCTGCGCCGCTGCTTCTTCCACTACATCGCCTTCCCCGACCGCACTACCCTGCAGCAGATTGTCGACGTGCACTACCCGAACATCAGCCAGTCGCTGGTCAGCGAGGCGCTGGATGTGTTCTTCGATGTGCGCAAGGTGCCGGGCCTGAAGAAAAAGCCGTCCACCTCCGAGCTGGTCGACTGGCTCAAGCTGCTGATGGCCGACAACATCGGTGAAGCGGTGCTGCGCGAACGCGACCCGACCAAGGCCATCCCACCGCTGGCCGGTGCGCTGGTGAAAAACGAGCAGGATGTACAACTGCTCGAGCGCCTGGCCTTCATGAGCCGGCGCGGCAACCGCTGACAGGAGCAGGGCCATGCTGCTCAATCTGTTCAATGAGATGCGTGCGGCCAAGGTGCCGGTTTCGGTGCGTGAGCTGCTCGACCTGCACCAGGCCTTGCAAAAGCGCGTGGTGTTTGCCGACATGGACGAGTTCTACTACCTCGCCCGCGCCATCCTGGTGAAGGACGAACGCCACTTCGACAAGTTCGACCGTGCCTTCGCCGCCTATTTCAAGGGCCTGGAAAACCTCGACCGGCACATCGAGGCGCTGATTCCTGAAGACTGGCTGCGCAAAGAGTTCGAGCGCTCGCTGACTGACGAAGAGCGCGCGCAGATCCAGTCGCTGGGCGGCCTGGACAAGCTTATCGAGGCATTCAAGAAACGCCTCGAAGAGCAAAAGGAACGCCACGCTGGCGGCAACAAGTGGATTGGTACCGGTGGCACCAGCCCATTCGGCTCGGGCGGTTTCAACCCCGAGGGCATCCGCGTCGGTGACGCCGGCAAGCGTCAGGGCAAGGCGGTAAAAGTCTGGGACCAACGCGAGTACAAGAACCTCGATGACCAGGTCGAGCTGGGCACCCGCAACATCAAGCTGGCCCTGCGTCGGCTACGCAAGTTCGCCCGCGAAGGCGCCGCCGAAGAGCTCGACATCGACGGCACCATCGACCACACCGCGCGGGATGCCGGGTTGCTGAACATCCAGATGCGCCCTGAACGGCGCAACACCGTGAAGCTGCTGTTGCTGTTCGACATTGGCGGTTCGATGGATGCGCACGTCAAAGTCTGCGAAGAGCTGTTCTCGGCCTGCAAGACCGAGTTCAAGCACCTGGAGTATTACTACTTCCACAATTGCGTTTATGAGTCGGTGTGGAAGAACAACCTGCGCCGCACGTCCGAACGTTTTTCCACCTTCGACCTGCTGCACAAGTATGGCGATGACTACAAGGTGGTGTTCGTCGGTGACGCGGCCATGGCGCCCTACGAGATCACCCAGCCGGGTGGCAGCGTGGAGCACTGGAACGAAGAAGCCGGGTATGTGTGGATCCAGCGCTTCATGGAAAAATTCAAGAAAATCATCTGGATCAACCCTTACCCCAAGCAGGCCTGGGAATACACCGCGTCGACCCATCTGGTGCGGGACCTGATCGAGGACAAGATGTATCCGCTGACCCTGCAAGGGTTGGAGGAAGGGATGCGCTACCTGTCCAAGTGAGGTTGCCTGTACCGGCCCTTTCGCGGGCTCGCCCGCTCCCACAGGCCCCCCACATTCACAACCCTCAAATGCAGTGCTATCCCTGTGGGAGCGGGCAAGCCCGCGAAAGGGCCAGCAGCCTTACGACCAACGCCCCAGGTAAAGCTGCTGCTCACGCCAGGCCTCGTCCTGCACCACCGCCCTGAACCGCACCACCGCCCCCGGCATGCACTGCGCCAGTTGCGCCAGCGCCAGCGGCGTCAGCGCGCCCAGCCGCGGGTACCCACCAATGGTCTGCCGGTCATTGAGCAACACGATCGGCTGGCCATCCGGCGGCACCTGCACCGCCCCCAGCGGGATCCCTTCGGAGATCATCGGCGCCCCTTGGTAGACCAGCTGCGGGCCCAACAACCGGATGCCCATGCGGTCAGCCCGGCTATCCAGTGTCCACTCTCGGTTGAATGCCTCGAACAGGCTGGTACCGCTGAATTCGCCGATCTGTGCGCCTATCACCAGATCGAGCACCGGCTTTTTGGCAAACTGCGGGCACAACGCTTGCGGCACTTCGCGCAGGGGTGCATTGCTACCGGTAAAAGCCAATGCCTGGTGTTTAGCCAGCGCAGCACCCTGACCATCGATGCCACCCAAGGCTTCACGCACCACGGTGGCACAACTGCCCAGCACATCCTTGCCCTGAAACCCTCCCGGTGCCGCCAGATACGCCCGCACACCCCGTTTTGGCTGCTTCAGGGTCAAGCGCTGCCCCTTGGCCAGGGCAAAACTGCGCCATGGCACCAGGGGCTGACCATCGACACACGCATCCAGGTCGGCACCGGCCAGGGCCAGCACGCAATCCTGTTCGGCCACTACGCAAAAACCACCCAGCGCCACCTCGACCACCGGCGCCCCCAACGGGTTGCCCAGCAGCCAGTTGGCCCAGTGCATCGCCACCCAGTCCAGCGCCCCGCCCTGGGTCACGCCCAAATGACGCACGCCAAAGCGCCCGGCATCCTGTAACTGGCACAACGGCGTACTGGCCTCGATCCTCAACAGCTTCATCCCTGCGCCTCCACATCACCACCCATGGTCAGGAACTCACTGCGCGAAACCGGCACGAAGCGCACCCGGTCACCGGGTTGCAAGAGGCTGTAACCCTCACGCTCACGGTCGAACAAACGCACCGGGGTGCGCCCAATCAGGTTCCAGCCACCCGGCGATACTGCCGGATACGCTGCCGTCTGGCGTTCGGCAATGCCCACGCTGCCCGCCGCCACGCGCTTGCGCGGGGTACTCAGACGAGGGCTGGCCAGGCGCTCGTCGACCAGGCCCATGAAGCCGAAACCGGGTGCGAAGCCCAGGGCAAACACCGGGTAATCACGTTCGCAGTGCAAGCGAACAATCTCGGCTTCACTCAAGCCGCTGCGGGCCGCCAGCACAGGCAGCTCAGGGCCGACACTGGCGTCGTACCACACCGGGATCTCGTGTCGGCGGCCGCCATTGCCGGTGTCAGGCTGCAAGCCGTCCAGCGCCTGAGCGATTCGCGCCCTCGCCTCGCCCGGCGGCAGGGCCGACTGCACCATCAGCGTGGTGTAGGACGGCACCAGGTCCAGCAGGTGCTCGCCGAACGCCGCGCTCAAGCGCCGGCTGGCGGCGAGCATCCATGGCATGTTGGCCTCATCGATACGGTCGAACAGGCGTACCATCAGGCTGTCGATGGCGACCACTTCGATTCGGGGCTTCATCACGCCTCCAGCCCATCGAGGGCCTGGCGAATCTGCCGCACCGCCGCCACCGAACTCTCGTTGTCGCCATGCACGCAGAGGGTGCGGGCGGCGAGCTGCAAGGCACTGCCATCGTCAGCCACCAGCGTTTCGCCTCGGGCCAGACGCACAGCCTGCTCCACCACCTGCGCCGGGTCGTGATGCACCGCGCCCGGCAGGCGCCGCGACAGCAGATGGCCGCTGGCGGTGTATGCGCGGTCTGCGAACGCCTCGAACCAAAGCGGCACGCCCATTTCATCACCCAGTGCCTGGGCGGCTCGGTTGTCGGCGGTGGCCATCAGCATCAACGGCAGGTGGCTGTCATAGGCCGCTACGGCCTCCAGTACGGTACGCAGCTTGAGCGGGTCGGCCATCATGTCGTTGTACAGCGCCCCATGGGGCTTCACATAGGCCACACGGCCACCCAGCACTTTGCAGATGCCATCCAGCGCACCGATCTGGTAATGCAGCAGGTCGCGGATTTCTTCCGGGCTGCAGGCCATGGAACGGCGGCCAAAGCCGACCAGGTCCGGGTAGGCCGGATGAGCGCCGATAGTCACCCCGTGCTCCAACGCCAACGCCACGGTGCGACGCATGATACCGGGGTCACCGGCATGGTAACCGCAGGCGATGTTGGCGCAATCGATGTAAGGCATGACTTCGGCATCCAGGCCCATGCGCCAGCTGCCGAAACTCTCGCCCATGTCGCAATTGAGTAGCAGGCGTTCCACCACGCGGTCTCCCTTGTCGTTGTGCATATACCTACCTTACCGCGCCTGCAGGTGTTTGCCGCGGGTTTCTGGCAGGCTCAGCGCCGCCAAGATCACAATGCCGTAGGACACAGCAGAGAACACACCGATACCCAGGCCCAGCGGAACATTCTGGCCGAGCATGCCGATCATCAACGGGAACAGCGCGGCGATGACCTTGCCGATGTTGTAGCAGAAGCCTTGCCCCGAACCCCGAATGCGCGTGGGGAACAGTTCGGTCAGAAATGCCCCCATGCCGCTGAAGATACCCGAGGCGAAGAAGCCCAACGGGAGGCCCAGCCACAGCATCACACCATCGCTGACCGGCATCTGCGTGTACAACAGCACAATGACGAAAGAGCCCACGGCGAACAGAATGAAGTTCTTCTTGCGCCCCAGCAGGTCGGACAGATAAGCGCTGACCACATAGCCCACGTACGAGCCGACGATCACCATGGCCAGATAGCCACCCGTGCCCAGCACACTCAGGCCGCGTTCGTTCTTCAGGAAGGTTGGCAGCCACGAGGTGATGGCGTAGTAACCGCCGAGCGCGCCGGTGGTCAGCAGGGATGCCCGCACGGTGGTCCAGAGCATGCCCGGGGCGAAGATTTCGTAGAAGCGCGAAGGTGCCTCGGCGTTTTCCACTGCCTTGGCCTTGCGATATACCTCAGGGTCCTTGACCAGGCGGCGAACGAAGATCACGAAGATTGCCGGTACCAGCCCCAGCAGGAACAACGCACGCCAGGCCTGCTCTGCCGGCAGCCAAGAGAACAGCAGCGCATAGAGGATGGCTGTGAGGCCCCAGCCGATTGCCCAGCCGGACTGCACCATGCCCACCGCCTTGCCGCGGTCCTGGGCGCGGATCACCTCGCCGATCAACACCGCACCGGCGGTCCACTCACCACCGAAGCCAAAGCCCATCAGGGTTCGGGCAATCAGCAGTTGCTCGTAGTTCTGAGCGAAGCCACACAGGAAAGTGAAGAAGGCGAACCACAATACCGTCAGTTGCAGGGTACGCACCCGGCCGATGCGGTCGGAGAGGATACCGGCCACCCAGCCTCCTGCAGCGGAGGCGATCAGCGTGCTGGTGTGGATCAAGCCGGCTTCGGTGGTGGTGAGCCCCCACAGCATGATCAGCGTAGGGATGACGAAGCTGAGCATCTGCGTGTCCATGCCGTCCAGGCCATAGCCGATCTTGCAGCTCCAGAAGGTACGTCGTTGCTGTTTGTCGATGTCGCGGTACCAGGCGAAAGGCCCGGACGAAGGGAAGGAACTGACCTGCTGCTGCGCGCCGGTGGGGTTCATGGATGCCTCGGCTTGTTGGTATTGTTTTATGGGCGACATAAAGCGTCGCGGCCTGGGCGCCATTGTTCAGAGGCCGCCTCGCCTGCGTCCAACGAAAAAAACCGCCGGTCTGGAACAAGAAAAACTGATCATGAACCTTCGCTTCCTCGAAACCTTCGTCTGGGTCGCCCGGCTCAAGAGCTTCCGCTTGACGGCAGAAAAGCTGTTCACCACCCAGGCCTCGGTATCCAGCCGTATTGCCGCACTGGAGGCTGACCTGGGCGTGAAGCTGCTGCTACGCGACTCTCGCGGGGTCAGCCTGACCCCGGAGGGCGGCAAGGTGCTGGAATACGCCGAACGCATGCTGGAAACCGCCAAGGCCATGAAGCAGTCGCTGGACAGCGACCGGGCCAAGGTCGGACGCATTCGCATCGGGGTGATGGACACTGTGATCCACACCTGGATGAGCGCACTGGTGGCGGAGTTGAGCGAGCGCTACCCGCAGGTGGAAATCGAACTGGTGGCCGACACCGCGCTGAACTTGCGCGAGCAGTTGCAGAAGGGTTTTCTTGACGTGATTTTGCAGACCGACTTGCTGCGCGAGCAATCGATCCGCAGCCTCGACCTGGCGCGCTACCCAATGGGCTGGGTGGTGGCCGCAGGCGCCCACCAGCACCGGGACTATGCGTCGCTGGCCGAACTTGGGCGCGAGCGCATCATCACCTTCTCGAAGAATTCACGGCCGCACCAGGAGGTGCTGAGCTTGCTGCAGACTGCTGGGGCAGAGGCGCCGCGGTTGAATTGCGTGAACTCGGTGGCGGCGATTACCCGGCTGTTGCGCGACGGTTTTGGCATTGGCGCGCTACCGCCGGCGCTGGTGGATGCCGAGTTGGGCCGGGGCGAGCTGGTGCTGCTGGAAGGGTTGCAGCCGCCGCCGAGCCTGGAGCTGGTAGTGGCGTGGCAGACCGGGGTGGTGTTGGTAGATGAGGTGGTTGGGGTTTGCCGGCAGGTGCTGGAGCGGTATGCGCGGGATGTGGGTGGGCAGCGGATCGTGCTGGTCTGAACGACGGTCTCTGCCTGTACCGGCCCCTTCGCGGGCTTGCCCGCTCCCACAGGATCATCACAGGCCTGGCGGGCCAGGTTGTACCTGTGGGAGCGGGCAAGCCCGCGAAAGGGCCGGTACAGGTACAGCAGAACTTAGCGCCAGCTCTCTTTCACCACCCTGCGCCGCCCGCCCAGGATCAGCCAGCCAATCCCCAGCAACAGGCTTTCGACCACAAAGGCCAGCACAAAACCGGCACCCACACCCCAGCCGATCGCCTCGGGCACCAGCAGAATCTGGTAGCTGTAGCCATTGAGGGTTTCTTCGCGCAACTGCGGGTCGGCCTGCACCAGCACATGCCAGGTACGCTCGGCCCATGACCCTTGCAGCACCTGCCATTCGTTTTCCAGCAGTTCGTTGCGGATCATCAGGCTTTCGATGCTGTTGGCGTCACTGTTGAACACCGGATCGTCGCTGCTGCGGTAGTGCTGCAGCAGCGCCTGCAAGTCGCCCTTGAAAAAGCGCTCGGCCGTTTGCCGGAACCCATCGAACGCCTCGCGCGATTCGAACAGGTGCGCCTCGACCCGCTGGCTATAGTCCTTGACCAGCCCCGGGACCTGGATACCGGCCAGCAGGCCGAAGGTGAACAACAGCAATCGCAGGTAACTTCTGAACATGCAGCGTCCTTAGCTCTGGCCGTGCGCCACGCACTCGCCGTGCCGCCACAGGGCCCACTGACCCGGCGCGTAGCGGTGCCAGGTCTCGTTCTCGGTCAAGGCCTCGGTGGCAATCACCGTGACCACGTCGTTGGGGGTGGTTTCGGTATGAAAATCGACGATCAGGTCGACATCCTTCAACCGTGCGGCACCAAATGGCGCTCGGCGGGTAATGTGCACCAGCTTGGTCGAGCAAAAACAGAACAGCCAGTCGCCATCGCTGAGCATGCAGTTGAATACGCCCTGACCACGGTAGCCGGCACAGGCTTCGACCAGCACTGGCAGTAGCTGTTCCACCGGCACCGGTTCGGGGAAGGCGCTGCGGATGCGGTTGAGCAGGTCGCAGAAGGCCGCTTCGCTGTCGGTGTCGCCCACTGGCCGGTAGAAACTGGCCAGGCCCTTGAAGTCACCCAGTTGGCCGTTGTGCGCGAAGCACCAGTTGCGGCCCCACATTTCCCGCACGAACGGGTGGGTATTGGACAGGCACACCCTGCCGACGTTGGCCTGACGGATATGACCGATCACCACTTCGCTTTTGATCGGGTAGCGCTGCACGAGGTTGGCCACTTCCGACTCGCTGCTCGCCGCCGGGTCCTGGAACAGGCGCAGACCACGACCTTCGTAAAAGCCTATACCCCAGCCGTCACGGTGCGGGCCGGTACGCCCGCCCCGCTGCATCAGGCCGGTGAAGCTGAAAACGATGTCGGTAGGGACATTGGCACTCATGCCCAGCAGTTCGCACACAGGCGTGTCTCCGTTTACAGACGAGGCTCGACCCGGCCTGCGCCACGCGCAGCGGCTGGCGGCGAGTCGTCACGGTACCGGTCGCTGCGCTCGGCAGCCAGCGGCACCTGGGCGCCGAGCTGATCATCCTCGGCCAGCTGACGCTTGGTAGCGGCTTCGGCCTGTTCACGGCGTGCGCGCGCGCGTTTTTCCAACGGCCAGCGCAGCAAGACGAAGAGGAAGTACAGGCCGAAGGCGATCATGCCGTACATGGCAAAGTCGGACACAGCGCGCCAGGCGTTGTTGCCGACCTTGAAGGCAACATCCAGCACAGTGATGGCGATTGCCGGGGCGAAGCTGTCCTTGACCGGGTCGACGATGGTCGGGGTCAGGAGCAGTACCGCCAGCACCACCCGTAGCGGTTCGCGCAGCCAGCGCCACATCCAGCCGGTGAGCTTGAAGCCCACCAGCAGGCACCCTAAGGCGGCCACTGCGTAAAGGCCCCAGGCGAAGGTGTAGTCGTTCTCGGTCATGGTGTTCGTGCAAGCCAGGCAAAGAGATGCCTATGATAAACACTTTTCCGGGCGCAGACAGTGTTTGCCTGTGCCGGCGTCTTCGCGGGCAAACCCGCTCCTACCTCGGTGCGATCCCTGTAGGAGCGGGTTTACCCGCGAAGACGCCGGCACAGGCAACTCCAATCAAGAGACCTTCAATGCCAACCAAGCCCCAACCCCCGATTGCCCAAGCCGACCAGGCCACCGACCCGTATGCCTGGCTGCAAAAGCGCGACACCCCCGAGGTACTCGCTTACCTGCACGCTGAAAACGCCTACCAGGAAGCCTGCCTGGCCGACCAGGCACCGTTGCGTGAGCAACTGTTCGAAGAGATCAAAGGCCGCATCCTGGAGACCGACCTGTCATTGCCGGCGCCCTGGGGCCCCTACCTGTACTACACCCGTACCACCGCCGGCGACGAATACCCGCGTCACTACCGCTGCCCACGCCCCGCCGACGACTCGAACACCGTCGATGAAAACCAGGAGCAGCTGCTGCTCGACCCCAACGTCCTGGCCAACGGCGGTTTCCTTTCCCTCGGCGCGTTCAGCGTCAGCCCCGACCACCGCCTGCTGGCCTACAGCCTCGACACCAGCGGCGACGAAATCCATACCCTGTACATCAAAGACCTGGCCAGTGACCGTGTCACGACCCTGCCCTTCGACGACTGCGACGGTAGCCTGACCTGGGCCAACGACAGCCAGACGTTATTCTTCGCTGAGCTGGACGACACCCACCGCCCATGGCGCCTGCGTCGCCACACCTTGGGCACTGACGCCGCCCAAACCGTGTTCGAAGAGCCGGACGGGCGTTTCTTCCTGCACTGCTACCGCACCAGTTCCGAGCGCCAGCTGGTGCTGCTGCTGAACAGCAAGACCACCAGTGAGGCCTGGGTACTGGACGCCGAAACCCCGCAGGCGCCGTTCACCTGCCTGGCGCCGCGCGTCGAAGGCCACGAATACTTCCCCGACCATGGCCAGCTCGACGGCGAGTGGCGCTGGTTCATCCGCACCAACCAGGATGGCATCAATTTCGCCCTGTACCACGCGCCAGTCGCGCCAGTACCTAGCCGCGAACAGTGGCAGGTGCTGGTGGCGCACCGCGACACGGTCATGCTCGAAGGCCTCAGCCTGAATAGCGGTGCCCTGACCCTGAGCCTGCGCGAAGGCGGCCTGCCGATCATCGACGTGCGCCCACAGGGCTTGCCGACCTACCGCGTCGAACTGCCAGACGCCGCCTACAGCCTGTACGTGCAGGACAGCCTGGAATTTGCCAGCCCTTGCATACGCTTGCGCTACGAAGCGCTCAACCGCCCGGCCCAGGTGCGCCAACTGGCGTTGTCCACGGGCGCTCAGGTCGTGCTCAAGCAAACCCCGGTGCTCGGTGCGTTCGATGCCGATGACTATGTCAGTGAGCGCCTGTGGGCAACCGCAGCGGACGGCACCCAGGTGCCGATCAGCCTGGTACGCCGCCGCCAGGACCTGGGCAAGACCGTGCCACTGTACCTGTACGGCTATGGCGCCTATGGCGAAAGCCTCGACCCCTGGTTCTCACATGCGCGCCTGAGCCTGCTGGAACGTGGCGTGGCCTTTGCCATCGCCCATGTGCGTGGCGGCGGCGAACTGGGCGAGGCCTGGTACCGTGCCGGAAAGCAGGAACACAAGCACAACACCTTCAGCGACTTCATCGCCTGCGCCGAGCACCTGATCAGCCAAGGCGTGACTGCCGCCGATCGCCTGGCCATCAGTGGTGGCAGCGCCGGCGGCCTGCTGATCGGTACGGTGCTCAACCTGCGCCCGGAATTGTTCCGCTGCGCCATTGCCGAAGTGCCATTCGTCGACGTGCTCAACACCATGCTCGACCCGGAGCTGCCGCTGACCGTGACCGAGTACGACGAATGGGGCAACCCTGAGGAGCCGGAGGTGTATGAACGGATCAAGGCTTATGCACCGTACGAGAACCTGAAAGCGCAGGCCTACCCGGCGATGCTGGTGGTGGCGGGCTACAACGACAGCCGCGTGCAGTATTGGGAAGCCGCCAAATGGGTGGCGAGGTTGCGCACGCTCAAGACCGACAGCAACCTGCTGCTGCTCAAGACCGAGATGGGGGCTGGGCACGGTGGGATGAGCGGGCGGTACCAAGGGTTGAAGGATGTGGCGCTGGAGTATGCGTTCGTGTTTGGCGAGCTAGGTATTGCCTAAACCCAGGTTTGAGCACCCGCGCGATCACTGTGGGAGCGGGCAAGCCCGCAAAAAATTCAATGCAGTGCCTGGCACCGGCTGCGCCGGTGTTCGCGGGCAAGCCCGCTCCCACAGCGATCGCGCCAGCTTTTAGAAGTTGAGCAAGACAGTTGCTCACACATGATGGCGGCGCAGAGTGCTCATGCTCAATCATCCTGCGCCGGCGGCTTCGGCGGCTCCGGCCGCAACCCGGGCAATGGCTGGTCCTTCGGCGGGCCGGGCACTGGCATCGGCGGCAACAACGGCGCCCCCGGCTGACTGTCATAAGCCTTGGGCGGTGTACTCGGGGTTATCTGCGGGTATGGCGTGGGCGTGGGCGTACCCGGTGCACCAGGCACTGGCGTATTGAGTCGAGGTGGCGTGCTGGCAGCTTCTGCCAGAGGCAGGCCAGCCATCAACAGCGCGGCGAGGATCGCGTGAAACATCAGCAACCTCCTGTCGGGAACCTTGCTACAGGCTACGCCTAAATCAACGCTTTCGCCTGTCCGCCTGACCTGCAAGCGCGCTAGACTCAATGGCATAACCGTCACCTGCCTGATCAGAACAAAGGAAACACCATGAGCTCCACCTCTTCTGCCGCCGCTACCGCGCGCCTCGACCGCATCCTGGCCGATGCCAAGCGCGACAAGGAAATGGGCTACCGCGACAAGGCCCTGAGAATGTACCCGCACGTGTGCGGCCGCTGCGCCCGCGAGTTCGCCGGCAAGCGCCTGAGCGAACTGACCGTGCATCACCGTGACCACAACCACGACAACAATCCTCAGGACGGCTCCAACTGGGAGCTGCTGTGCCTGTACTGCCACGACAACGAGCACTCGCGCTACACCGACCAGCAGTACTTCAGCGAAGGCTCCACCAGCACCCCGAGCATTGCCAAGGCCACGCACAACCCGTTTGCCGGGCTGGCGGGCATGCTGAAGAAAGACTGACCATCGATTCGCCCCCCGCTGCTACCGGGCAGCCCGTATAATCGCGCTTTTTTCGCGAAGGGCCCCGGTACGTGGCAAACAAACGATACAGCTGCATCGGCCTGTTCAACCCCAAGTCGGCAGAAAACGTCGGCTCTGTGATGCGCGCCGCGGGCTGCTACGGCGTCAATTCGGTGTTCTACACGGGCAAACGCTATGAGCGCGCGCGTGACTTCGTCACCGACACCAAACGTGTGCACTACGACATCCCGCTGATCGGCATCGACGACCTGCAGCGCATTATCCCGCTGGGCTGCACGCCCGTGGCGGTGGAACTGGTGGAGGGCGCACGGCCATTGCCGGACTACACCCATCCAGACCGGGCCATTTACATCTTCGGGCCAGAGGATGGCTCGTTGAGCGAAGAGGTGAGGGGATGGTGTGAGGAGACAATCTACATACCAACCGAGGGCTGCATGAACCTGGCGGCGACGGTGAATGTGGTGCTGTACGACCGATTGGCCAAGGGGCTGAATACCCGCTCGGGACCCAAGTTCAAATAAAAAGGCCGCCACTGCGGCGGCAGGACAGGCCTGCCAACACAGGACGGCCAGGTGCTGAGCTCCGTCAGAACAGCACCGAAACCGGGCGGAACATTGCCTCGACAAACCATGGGTTGTCGCGATCAACGTTGCCGACGATGGTCGGCTGCGCGCTCCCCTTCCTCGGTTTCGCCCCGTGAACAATGCTGAGTTTCTGCTCGGCGGTGTATTCCAGGTACGACTTTACACACCTGAAATGCGACTTGCTGAAGATGTCGCCTTGCCGATTGCCAGGGGCCAGGGAGGCCTAGTGCAGCACCTTGCTCTGCAGCACATCGGAACGCCGTCCCAGCACGTTCTCGCTGATCTGGACGAAGTCCTCGGTACTGACGCTGGGCAGGCGCATCAGCCCGCGCACCACATCGTCCAACGAACGCCTGGCCTGGGTGTGAATGCGGATTTCCTTGTCCAGCGCCTGCAACAGCATCACGCCACGGGCCACCTGCGCCGGACTGGCGCGCTCACCCTTGAGCCTGTTGACCTTGGCGCCCTGCTTGCTCAGGCGCGCCTGCCAGACCTGGTAGCGGTCGTCACTCATCCCGCCCGAGCGGCGCAGCAACTCGTTGGCGTAATAATCGGTCAGGCTCTCTACCAGCCAGTCACTACCGTCACGCCCGTGAACCTGCGCGAACAGTTGCACCAGTTCGCGCAGCAACGGGCTACTGCCGTTCTCGCTGACCATGGGCCGGGCACTGTGCAGGTACAACGAGCCCTGTGCAGCCATAGCCCCTCGCCACATGCCGTCACGCGCCCCGACCAAGAGCAGCTTGGGCGGGTTGCGCGGGAACACAGCCTGTAGTTGTGGCCAGACGAATGTGAGCAAGGTCAGGCTGTCCATGCGTCGCATGCCCTGCCCCACCGGCGCGGCCACGGTCACTTCGGTTTCGCCCAGGCGAGCGCGGCGGCTGCCCAGGTCGCCGGCAAGCATCCAGCCGGTCGGGCGATCGAACAGGCGTGACACGTTGTCGATGCGAAACTTCTCCTTGCCGATGCGCGGCCAGGACGTTTCGATGCTCTTCCAGCCCTCGGGCAGGTCGAAAGCCAGGCGCGCCACCAGCTCGGTACCGTCCTGTTGGTCGAGGTGCGCAGGAGGTATCAGCTGGTCGCCGAGGAACAGTGCCCAGTGCGGGGTGATGCGTGATGAATAGGCGCCGCTGGCAAGCTTCTGGTCCAGCTGCACGCGGTAGCTGAGGCTGGTCTTGCCGGCCGCTGGTTGCCATACACCACGCTGGCCCTTCAGCTGCCATTGCCCATCAGCCTGGAAGCCGCTGTAAACCCCAGCCTTGCTCAGGTCGAAGTCCAGGCTGCGCACCACACTGCCTTCGGCCAATGTAACGCGCACTTCAGCCTGGCCACTGGCAGGCAGCAGGCGCACCTGGTAGTCGAGGTCGACCTTTTTCGCCCAGGCCGGCGAACTGGCCATCAGGCCCAACAGCAACAACAGCTGGCAACGCATACAGAAACTCCTTGTTTCCCCGAGGCAGGCCGCGCCGGTCAGCTGGCGCGGAAGATCAGGTGGTCTTCCCAGTCGTCTTCGTGCACATCGTGTTCACTGAGCATACGCCCCGACTGGGAAATGCGCTGTTCATGGACCTGTTGGCGATCGCCACAGACCAGGTGATGCCAATCCGGCAAGTCCTTGCCCTCACTGACCAGACGGTAACCGCAGGTACTCGGCAGCCACTTGAACTGGTCGGCCTTGCCCGGGGTAAGCTGGATGCAGTCCGGCACTTGGGCAAAGCGGCTGGGGTAGTCACTGCACTGGCACGTATCCAGGTCCAGCAACTTGCAGGCGATGCGGGTGTAATAGACGCTGTTGTCGTCTTCGTCCTCGAGCTTCTGCAGGCAGCACAGGCCGCAGCCATCGCACAGCGACTCCCACTCTTGCTGGTTGAGTTGTTCGAGGGTCTTGCGCCGCCAGAACGGCGCGTTTTCAGCGATCATCACACAGGGTTCCTGCCTTCATCTTGGGGGCCACGGCGCGCAGCGGCGCCAGTCTAGAGCCTGGCCTTCGGCAAAGCCAGACCGCTTGTCAGTCGCGACGGCACGCAGTAGCGTGCGCTTTTCCCGTCCGTTTGCAGGAGCCGCCATGAGCGCCACCCCCCGCATTGCCGATTACGCCATCAACGAGCAGTTCATCAACCGCTGGTCGCCACGCGCCTTCACCGCCGAGCCGATCAGCGAAGAAACCCTGTTGAGCTTCCTCGAAGCCGCCCGCTGGGCACCTTCGGCCTATAACTCGCAGCCTTGGCGCTTCCTTTATGCCCGCCGCGACACGCCGAACTGGGAGCGTTACCTGAGCCTGCTGGTTCCCTTCAATCGCAGCTGGGCGCAACAGGCGTCGGCGCTGGTGCTGGTCATTTCGAAGACTACCTTCGCGGCCCCGGGCGCTACGGAAGAAAAACCGGCGCTATGGCACACCTTCGACACGGGCTCTGCCTGGGGGCACCTGGCCCTGCAGGCCAGCATCAGCGGCTGGCATACCCATGGCATGGCCGGCTTCGATCAGGACCTGGCACGTCAGGAACTGAAGATTCCCGAGGGTTACGTACTGCACGCCATGGTGGCGATCGGCAAGCTGGGGGACAAGGCCAGCCTGGACGAAGCGCTGCAGGCGCGTGAAGTGCCGAGCCCGCGCAAACCGCTGAGCGTGCTGGCTGCTGAAGGCGATTTCAGCCTGTAAGGTTTGTGTTGGCAGTGCTGGCCTCTTCGCGGGCAAGCCCGCTCCTGCGGGGGGGATCACCACCCTGAGCTGGAGCGGGTTTACCCGCGACGAGGCCGGTACAGGCCACAGCGATCAGTAGCCCCGGGCGAAATCGACTTCACCCCGCAACCCCTGCCCCGCTTCATAAGCCCGCACATTCTCGACAAACAAGCGCACCATCGCTGTCGGCGAGGTGGGTGCCGAACTGTGTCCGGTCAGCAACAAGCCCCACGCGCTCCAGAACGGGTGTTGCCTGGGCAGCGGCTCTTGCCGGCAGACATCGATCACCGCACCGGCCAGATGGCCTTCTTTCAGCGCCCCTACCAAGTCGGCATCGACCACTGCTACACCGCGTCCGGCATTGATGAACAAGGCCGAGGGCTGGAAGCACTTGAACAGCGCTGCGTCATACAGGTCATGAGTGGCGGGGGTATCCGGCAGCAGGTTTAGCACGTAGTCGACCTGGCCGACCATGCGCGGCAGGTCGGCCAGCGCCGCCACCTCGACGAACGGCGCCTGCTCACGGGCGCTGCTGGCGACCCCGTAAAGCTCTACACCAAACGGCTGCAGGAACTCGGCCACACGCTGACCAATGTCGCCTACACCCACAATGAGTGCCTTGCGCCCTTCCAGGCTGCGCCCCGGGTGGTCATCCCAACGCCGCTCGACCTGGCTGACCAGACGCGCCAGCACCTCACGCTCATGGCCTAGCATATAGGTGAGCATGTACTCGGCCATCACCTGACCGAAGATACCCACTGCCCGGCTCAGGCGGTAATCACGCGGTAGGCCATCGGCCAGCAACGGCGTGATACCGGCCCATGTCGACTGCATCCAGGCAGGCTTATGGCCTTGGCGCAGCAGACTTGCCAGCAAGTCCGGCTGGCCCAGCCACACCGGGCACTGCGGTGCCTGGCGGGCCAGTTCGGCAGAGTCGCCGCTGGTCAGAACTTCCACTTCAGGCGCGGCTGCGCGCAAAAGCTCGGCGTATCGAGCATGGTCATGCTCAGCAATCAGTACGCGCATGGTCAGACGGGGTCGTTACGGCGCAGCAGCTCTTCGGGCAGGTGCTCGATGTACTCATCTTCCAGCGGCGGCATCTGCAGGTGGTAGCCTTGGCTTTCGAGGTTCTCCAGCACCTTGCTGATGTCCTCGCGGGCCAGCTTGCGCTCAGGGCTGAGCACCAGGTCGAAAGCGTGCACGGGGGTGCCGAAGAACGGCAGCAGGCCTTCAGGCACGCGCTCCAGGCCGTCAGCCTTGAGCACGTACAGGTACATTTCGTTCTTGCGTGGGCTTTTGTAGATCGAGCAAATGCGTTTCATCGGGTTTCTCCGGCGCCTGCCAGGTTGTCCAGCAGGGCCTGGCCCATGCGCTCACGGCGCCAGCCGCGCAGCGAATCGGGCAGTTGATAAGGGCCATTGGGGTAACCGCTCTTGAGCAGCGCCTCCAGGGCTTTCTTGCGCAGCATCAGCTCGGGCGCAATCCCCAGGCGCTCGCCTTCGGCCTGGCCGATGGCACGCAACTGCTTGAGGAGGCCGGCAGCCTCGATCGGCAGCGGCTCGGGCAAGGGCGCTGGCCATTGCTCGGCCGGCAGGCTGGCGGCGCGCTTGATCAGCTGGATGAGGAACTCACCGTCCTGACGAATGGTGCGCGGGTGCATCTCGTCGATCTTGGCCAAGGCCGACAGGTTGTTCGGCTGGCTCTTGGCCATGGGCCACAGCGAGTGCTCCTTGAGGATACGATTGCGCGGTACATCGCGGTTGCGCGCCTCGCGCTCGCGCCAGGCGCACAGCTCACGCAGCACTGCCAGTTGTTGAGGCGCCAGCTTCCAGGCCAGCTTGACGTCGCGGTACAGGCTTTCGGGCTCGACTTCACGGCGCAACGCAGCCACCAATTCGGCGCCGTCCTCCAGCACCCAGGCGTACTTGTCGTCACTCAGCCGCGGGCGCAGCACGGTGAACAGCTCGGCCAGGTGCACGGCGTCTTCGGCAGCGTAGCTGACCTGGGTTTCCGAGAGCGGGCGTTGCAGCCAGTCAGAGCGGGTTTCACCTTTGGGCAATTCGATGCCCAGCACTTCCTGCACCAGGCGCGAATAGCCCATGGAGAAGCCCAGGTTCAGGTAACCGGCGGCCAGCTGAGTGTCGAACAACGGCTGAGGCAGCTTGCCGGTCAGGCGCAGCAGCACTTCGAGGTCTTCGCTGCAGGCGTGCAGCACCTTGACCACACCGCTGTCTTCCAGCAGGTCGGCCAAGGGTTGCCAGTTGCCGATCAGCAGCGGGTCGATCAGGAAGGCACGTTGGCCGTCGCCGATCTGAATCAGCCCGGCTTTCGGGTAGAAGGTGTCGACCCGCATGAATTCGGTGTCGACGGCGACGAAGGGCAGCTGGTGCCAGTCGCGGCAGTGCTCGGCCAGGCTCTGGTCGTCACGGATCCAGTGAATTTCGATGGCCACAAGGCTCTCCCACTAACATTGGCGCGCAGTATATACGGCGAGGGCACTGCTGGTGAAACTGTCCAGCTTTCAGGGGGCAGTCCACCCTGTGGGAGCGGGCGCGCCCGCGAAGAAGGCAACACGGTGTATGGCACGGGCTTGGCACGGGTTCGCGGGCTTGCCCGCTCCCACAGGGACCGCGCAAGCCTGCATGACACGCGACTGACTTCAGCGCTTGGCTGCCAGCCAGGGCCGGCAACCGGCGAACATGTCCAGCGACTGCTGGTAGAGCTCGGTGTGTACCTGCAACAGGCCAAGCATCGAGTGGAACAGATTGTCCTGGGACAACGGGGTATCGCTGAGCCGGGCCAGGCAGTCGTTGTCGATACCGAAGTCCTCCTTGTAGCTGTCGGAGAACCAGGTCAGCAGCGGCACATGCTTCTGCGGCTCGGGAGCGATGGCGTACGGCGTGCCGTGCAGGAACAGGTTGTACTCGCCCAGCGACTCGCCGTGGTCGGACAGGTAGATCATCGCGGTGTCGACCTTGTCTTGCTTGCTGCGCAGGGTATCGATCAGCGAGGCCAGCACCTTGTCGGTGTAGGCAAGGGTGTTGTCGTACCCGTTGATGATTTCCTCCTGGCTGCACTGGTTCAACGCGTTGCTCTGGCACACCGGGGTGAAGCGCTCGTCTTCACTGGGGTAGCGCTTGAAGTACTCGGGGCCGTGGCTACCCATCTGGTGCAGCACCAGCACGGTGTCCTTGTCGAGGTTGTCGATCAGCGCGTCCAGGCCTTGCAGCAGGATCTGGTCATGGCATTCGCCATTGGCGCACAGCTGCGGGTCCTTGAGGTTGCTGACATCGATGAACTGCACACGATCGCAGGTGCCTTTGCAGCCCGATTGGTTGTCGCGCCACTGCACGGCCAGGCCGGCACGTTGAAGGATGTCCAACAGCCCTTCACGGTTTTTCGCTACGCGGGCGTCGTAGTCCCTGCGCTTCATGCCCGAGAACATGCAAGGCACCGAAACCGCCGTTTCCGTACCGCACGAGTGCACGTCGGAAAACGCCAGCAGGCCCTGCTCCCTGGCGAGATTGGGCGTGGTATCGCGGTCATAGCCCAGCACGCCGAAATGGTCTGCCCGGGCACTTTCTCCGACCACCAGCACGGTCAACGACTTGCGCTCATGTTTTTGCCAGGCCGCATCACGCTTGGCATCTTCACCATAATGCTGGAACGGGCGCGAAGCCGTACCGACACGCTCGCTGACATAACCAATGGACGCCCCGACGATATTGCTGGGGGTGAGCATCAGGCGCAGCTCATGGTGATTGCGCAACAACGACGACAGTCCTTGATAATTGACCAACGCGACCGAACCGATGGTCACCACACAGGCACCACCGACCACTAACTTGCCCAGCAGCTCGCGGTGCCAGGGGCGGTAAGCGATCTTCGCCTTCCACAGCAGCACCGAAGGCAGCACGCCCAGCAGCAGGATATACGCGGCAAACTTGAACGACATCAAGTCGCGCACTTCCGCAATATTGGTCTCGGCCATATTACGAAACATGCCGGTATCAATAAGTACGCCGTACTGGTTCATGAAGTAAGCCACGCCCGCGCCACTCATGAACAACACAATAAGTACCGGCTTCAATACATACCGGAAGGCAAGTAACGTGAGGATCAGATTGAAGGCGAAGAGCATCAGCACGGCAAACGCCAGACTCAGCCATAACCCCGACAGGCCGGCAGGAACCACCGCCTGCAGGTGCTCCCAGAGGAACATGTTGAAGCCGATCAGCAGGTAAAGACTGGCCAGCAGCGTGACCCATTCAGTCCGCAGGGATTTGAAGTTGAGCATCAGCGTTCGCAATCAAGAGTGATTTTCACCCCCCAGGCCAGAAGGCACCGTGGGAAAGTTGGGTGAACTCTAGAAAGCACGTCATCAATTTTTTGTGAAAAAGACGGTAACAATTTCGTGAAGGTGCGTCTTTTACAAGTTATCGCAAAAGCATTCAGCTGCCATTCAGCCTGGACAGCCGTCACCAGCCTGCGCAAAGACAGCTATCCTCAGTGATCAGAGCCTTACCGACAACCCTGACAGAGGTGAAGAAATGCCAGTTCCGCATGATCTGCTCGCTGACCTGCACGTTACCGCTGATGCATTCCAGGCGCTCATGGAGAAGGATCAGGACCTGCACAAACTGCACAAGGAGTACAACGCCAAGGACAAGGAGGTGGTCGCCGCCGAAGGCAACGGAACCAACGACGAGGCCGTCAACCGCCTGCGCAAGGAAAGGTTGCTGATCAAGGACAAGATCGAACGGATCATTCATCCGCCCAAATCCTGACAGGCATCTATTGAATCCACCGGCCTCTTCGCGGGCAAGCCCGCTCCTATACCGATGCGCAGACCGTCGTAGGAGCGGGTTCACCCGCGAAAGGGCCGGGCCTGCTGGCCAATGCCCCTGGCCGTTCACCGTTGCCGCCGCTACCGTATTCGCGGGTAAACCCGCTCCTACATCGATGCGCAGACCGTCGTAGGAGCGGGTTCACCCGCGAAAGGGCCGGGCCTGCTGGCCAAGGTCCCTGGCCGGTCATCGTTGTCGCCGCTACCGTATTCGCGGGTAAACCCGCTCCTACGCCAATGCGCAGACCGTCGTAGGAGCGGGTTCACCCGCGAAAGGGCCGGGCCTGCTGGCCAAGGTCCCTGGCCGTTCACCGTTGCCGCCGCTACCGTATTCGCGGGTAAACCCGCTCCTACGCCAATGCGCAGACCGTCGTAGGAGCGGGTTCACCCGCGAAAGGGCCTGCAGCCCTCACACAGCAACAAGCGCTTTCAACGCCCCATCCAGGTCCTCGACCAGATCACGGTAGTCCTCGATACCTACCGACAACCGCAGCAGGTTCTCGCTGATCCCCATCACCCCTTTCTGCTCCGGGCTCAGCGAGCAGTGCGACATGCTCCAGGAATGGTTGATCATGCTCTCAACCCCGCCCAGCGAGTCTGCCAGCACAAAAATCTGCAATGCCTCCACCAGGCGGTTGAGCGCGGCGCGGTCGCCCTTGACCTTCATCGCCACCACTGCCCCGCCACTGCGCATCTGGCGTTTGCACAGTTCATGCTGTGGGTGGCTTTCCAGCCCCGGGTAATAGACCTGCTCGACCTGCGCGTGGCCTTCCAGGAAGCGCGCTACCTTCAGGGCATTGGCGCACTGGCGCTCCATGCGCACATCCAGGGTCTTCAGGCCGCGCAGGGCCAGGTAGCAGTCGAACGGCCCCTGCACCGCACCAATCGCCATGCTGATGCGGCGCAGGCGTGCCAGCAGCGCGTCATTGGCGGCGACCACCACACCGCCGGTGAGGTCGGAGTGGCCACCGATGTACTTGCTGGCCGAGTGCATCACCAAGTCCACGCCCAAGGTGATCGGGCGCTGATTCCACGGCGAGCAGAACGTGTTGTCGATGCAGGTAAGAATCCCCCGCGCCCTGGCCAGGCTGCACACCGCCTTGATGTCGACCAGGTGCAGCAACGGGTTGGTCGGCGACTCGATCCAGATCAGCTGGGTTTGCGGCGTGATCGCAGCCGCTACGGCCTCAAGTTCGTTGAGATCGACATAGGTGGTGGTCAACCCCGAGGTGCGGCTGCGGTAATCTTCCATGATGCGGAATGTGCCACCGTACACGCCGTTCATCACCACCACGTGGGCATCCTTGGGCAGCAGCTCAAGCACGGTTGCGGTGGCATTGACCCCCGAGGCGCAGGCCACAGCGCCCACGCCTTCTTCCAGGGCAGCGACACAGGTTTCGTAGGCATGCCGGGTGGGGTTGCCGACGCGGCTGTAGGAATATTCCGGTTTATCGTCCAGGCTGCGCTTGGTGAACGAACTGGCGGTGACGATGGCCGGAAAAATGGCGTTATCGGCAACGCTGAACTGCTCGCCGGCGTGAATGGTACGGGTGGCGAAATTGCGCGGCTTGTCGGACATGGTCAGGCCCATTGGCAGAATGAAAGCTGCAACTATCGCACAACCCAAATCGTCTGGCCTTGGGGTAATCTGTGAAATATTTTTCTGCACGGCCAGCGCACGATATGGACAGTTTCGACCAGCACATTCTTACCCTGCTACAGCGTGATGCCTCGATCTCGCTGAAGGACCTGGCCGAGGCCGTCAACCTGTCCACCACACCGTGCTGGAAGCGGGTCAAGCGCCTGGAGGAAGATGGCTATATCCTCGGCCGTGTCGCCCTGCTGGACCCCGAACGGCTGGGGTTGGGGCTTACCGTGTTCGTCCAGCTCAAGACCCAGCGCCACGACAGCGCCTGGCTGGAGCAGTTTGCCGCGACCGTGACCGGGTTCGAGGAAGTGATGGAGTGCTACCGCATGTCCGGGGACTGGGACTACATGCTGCGGGTGGTGGTGGGCGATATCGCAGCGTATGACCGGTTCTACAAAAAGCTGATTACCCGTACCGATGGGCTATCGAACATCACCTCCAGTTTTGCCATGGAGCAAATGAAATACACCACGGCTTACCCGGTGCATCGCGCCTGACCGGTGCTGGATGCTTCGCGGACAAACCCGCAGGATCACCTCAACCTCAAGCGCTGAGGGGTCCCGTAGGAGCGGGTTCACCCGCGAAGAGGCCAGCACAGGCACCCCATCAATCCGAGGCCAACACCGCCGCAATGCGGTTCCCCGCCTTGGCTTTCTCAACCTTGATCGCCACAAATTTCGAGGTCGGGGTGTAGGTGCCCTCGCCATAACTTTCCAGCGGTACCAACGGGTTGGTTTCCGGGTAATACGCCGCCGCCTGTCCCTCGGGCACGTCATACGCCACCAGGCGGAAGCCCGACACCCGCCGCTCCACGCCATCCTCCCACAGCGACACCAGGTCCACCTGCTCACCCGGCTCGAAGCCCAGGCGACGGATGTCGGCCTCATTGACGAACACCACTTCACGCAGGCCGAACACCCCCCGGTAGCGGTCGTCCAGGCCATACAGGGTGGTGTTGTACTGGTCATGCGAGCGCAGGGTCTGCAGGATCAGGTCGGGTTTGTCACCCCGGGCCAGCACCTTGGCATTGACCAACTCCTCGGGCAGCGCGTGGGGCATGAACCGGGCCTTGCCCGTGGCCGTTCGGAAGTTGCGATCGGCGGCGGTATTACCCAGGTGGAAACCGCCCGGCTGCTGCAAGCGCTCATTGAAGCTGGCGAAACCAGGGATAACGTCTGCGATCATCTGACGAATACGGCTGTAGTCGGCCACCGCAAACTCCCAGTCTATCGGCTGGTTGCCCAGCGTAGCCTTGGCCATGCCGGCGATGATCCAGGGTTCCGAGCGCATATGCGGCGAGCGCGGGCGCAACTGGCCGTTGGAGATGTGCACCATGCTGAAGGTGTCCTCCACGGTCACGCCTTGCGGCCCTTCGGCCTGCAGGTCGATTTCGGTACGGCCCAGGCACGGCAGGATCAGCGCATCGCGGCCGGTGACCAGATGCGAGCGGTTGAGCTTGGTGGAAATCTGCACGGTCAACGCGCAATTCTGCAGCGCCGCGTGGGTGCGCGCGGTGTCCGGGGTGGCTTGGGCAAAGTTGCCGCCCAAGCCGATGAACACCTTGGCCCGCCCCTCTTCCATGGCTTTGATCGCCAACACCGCGTTGTGCCCATGGGTACGCGGCACACTGAACTGGAAGCGTTTTTCGATGGCATCGAGCAGCGCCGCCGACGGCTTCTCGTCGATACCCATGGTACGGTCACCCTGCACGTTGCTGTGGCCACGCACCGGCGACAGGCCTGCGCCGGGTTTGCCGACGTTGCCGCGCAGCAGCTGCAGGTTGACGATTTCCTGCACGGTCGGCACCGAATGGCGATGCTGGGTGACGCCCATGGCCCAGCACATGATGACCCGCTCGGCCTTGCGATACATGCGTGCGGCCAGCTCGATCTCGGCCAGGGTCAAGCCCGACTGCTTGACGATGTGCTCCCAGGACGTGGCGTCCACCGCCGCCAGGTAATCGTCGACGCCGCTGGTGTGCTCGGCGATGAAGGCATGGTCGAACACCGCCGGCTCGCCCTTGGCCTGCGCCTCGCGCTCCCATTGCAACAAGTACTTGGCAATACCGCGCATTGCCGCCATGTCCCCACCCAAGGCCGGGCGGAAGTAGGCGCTGGAGGTCGGCTCGGAGCCGTTGCTGAGCATTTCGAACGGGTGCTGCGGGTGCTGGAAGCGCTCGAGGCCACGCTCTTTCAACGGGTTGAAGCAGACTACCTGGGCACCACGCTTGACCGCTTCCCGCAGGGGTTCGAGCATGCGCGGGTGGTTGGTGCCGGGGTTCTGGCCGATGACGAAGATCGCGTCGGCCAGCTCCAGGTCGTGGAACACCACGGTGCCCTTGCCCACCCCAAGGGTTTCCGACATACCCGCGCCGCTGGCTTCGTGGCACATGTTCGAGCAATCAGGGAAGTTGTTGGTGCCGTAAGCGCGCACGAACAGCTGGTAGAGGAACGCCGCCTCGTTGCTGGCCCGGCCCGAGGTGTAGAACTCGGCCTCATCTGGCGACTCAAGCGCACGCAGATGCCTGGCGACCAGCTCGAAGGCCTCCTGCCAGGTGGTTTCGACATAGTGGTCGGTGGCGGCGTCGTAACGCATCGGGTGGGTGAGGCGGCCCTGGTATTCCAGCCAGTAGTCGGTCTGTTCCTTCAGCGCGCTGACGCTGTACCTGGCGAAGAATGCCGGGTCCACCGAACGGCCAGTGGCTTCCCAGTTGACCGCCTTGGCGCCGTTTTCGCAGAACTTGACCATGTCGCTTTCCGGCGACTCGCCCCAGGCACAGCCGGGGCAGTCGAAGCCGCCGTTCTGGTTGGTCTTGAGCATGGCCCGCAGGTTCTTGAAGGCGTTGTCGCTGCCCAGCCAGCTCTTGGTCACGCTTTTCAGCGCCCCCCAGCCGGCGGCGGCGCCCTTGTAGTCCCTGATGTGTTCGTCCTGGCTCATGCGATGAATCCTCACGCTTCGATGCTTTTTTCCAGCCTATGGAGCGTGGGGAGGCCGCGTCCAATCGAAAGATCTTACGGCGTGATAAGCGGTTTCGATCACGGGCCGCCAGATGCCATACCAAGCGATAGAGGCCATCGATCAACCGGTCAGGCAAAGCAATTTGACGGCCCTGCGGCCAGGTTATAGCTTGGAGTCATGTCCCAACCCATTCGAGTGCGAACGTGGAACAGAACAGCCGGGCCCTGATCGACGGCTTCAACCGGAAAATCGACTACCTGCGGATGTCGGTCACCGACCGTTGTGACTTCCGTTGCGTGTACTGCATGGCCGAAGACATGCAGTTTCTGCCGCGCCAGCAAATCCTCAGCCTCGAAGAACTGTTCCAGGTGGCCGAACGCTTCGTCGCTCTGGGCACCCGCAAGATCCGCCTGACGGGTGGCGAGCCACTGGTACGCCAGGGCATCGTCGACCTGTGCGGGCGCATCGCCGCCCTGCCCGGCCTGCGCGAGCTGTGCCTGACCAGCAACGGCTCGCAACTCGGGCGCCTGGCTCAGCCGCTGTTCGACGCCGGGGTGACACGTCTGAATATCAGCCTGGATAGCCTGGATGCCGACCGTTTCAAGCAACTGACCCGCACCGGCGACCTTGCCCAGGTAATCGCCGGTATCGACGCCGCACGCCAGGCGGGTTTCAAACGCACCAAACTCAACTGCGTGGTCCTCAAAGGCCGCAACGACCATGAACTGGTCGATCTGGTGCGCTTTGCCATCGAACGTGAACTGGACATCACCTTCATCGAGGAAATGCCGCTGGGGGTGATAAGCGAGCATGAACGTGGCGAATCGTTCTGCTCCAGCGATGAAGTACGGGCACGCCTGGCCGAGCAGTTCACGCTGATCGAATCGACCGAATCGTCCATGGGGCCGGCCCGTTACTGGCGCCTGGCCGAAGCCGCGAATACGCGGGTCGGCTTCATTTCACCGCACAGCCACAACTTCTGCGCCACCTGCAACCGCGTGCGCCTTACCGTCGAAGGCCGCCTGCTGCTGTGCCTGGGCAACGAACACTCGGTAGACCTCAAGCACGTGCTGCGCGCCCACCCTGGCAACCCCGAACGCCTGGAAAAGGCCATTCGCGACTCGCTGCACCTCAAGCCCTATCGCCATCATTTCGAAGTCGGTGGCGATGTGCAGATCCTGCGCTTCATGAACATGACCGGCGGCTGAGCAGCCGTCTCTGGATTTCCATGATCGTCCCCCCCTCCACCGATGTGTTGCGCGTGTTGTTCACCCTCAAGGGGTCGATCGTCAAACGCATTGCCCTGCGTTGCCTGATGGTGACACTGCTAGCCGCGCTGATCGTGCTGGTCGAGCGGCATTACCCGGCGTATTTCTACCCGGTCAGCGCCACGCCGTTCACCTTGCTGGGCCTGTCGTTGTCGATCTTCATGAGCTTTCGCAACAACGCGTGCTATGACCGTTGGTGGGAGGGGCGCAAGGCCTGGGGCAAACTGATTATCGAAACCCGCTCGTTCGTGCGGGAAAGCGTGGCGATTGCCGACGAAACACTGCGCACCGAACTGCTGCGCAACTTGTGTGGTTTCGCTCATGCACTCAATGCCCGGCTGCGTAACGAGGACGAACGGGCAGCTGCCAGACCGTGGCTGGCCCAGGCCGATGCGATCAGCCCGCACAATGTGTGCGACGGCATCCTGCGTGAAATCGGTGGACACTGTTCACGGTTGGCCGCGCAGCAACAGATCAGCGAATGGCGCTACAACCTGCTGGAACAACGTCTGGTGGGCCTGACCGAAGTGCAGGCCACCTGCGAGCGGATCAAGGGCACGCCTTTGCCGTTCCCCTACACGCTGCTGCTGCACCGTACCATCTACATTTTCTGCCTGCTGCTGCCGTTTGCCCTGGCCGAGCCGCTGGGCTGGCTTGCACCGCTGTTCACCACCATCGTGGGGTACACGTTCTTCGGGCTGGATGCGATCGGCAACGAGCTGGAAGACCCGTTCGGGCGCGATGAGAACGATCTGCCGACCGATGCCATGGTGCGGACGGTGGAGCGCGATGTGCTGGCCGGATTGGGGGAACAGCAACTGCCTCCCGCCTTGTTGCCGGTGGGGTATGTGTTGAGCTGACCGTGGGTGGTTGCCTGTTCTGGCCTCTTCGCGGGTAAACCCGCTCCTACATCGGCAACAGGTGTTTGACGAAGTTGCATGGCCGGTGCCGTGCATCCAGCTGCTCGGCCAGAATCCCTTCCCAGGCGGTGCGGCAGGCTCCGGTCGAGCCCGGCAGGCAACACACCAACGTGCGGTTGGACAACCCGGCCAACGCCCGGCTCTGCACGGTCGAGCTGCCAATATCGAGAATCGACAATGCCCGGAACAACTCGCCAAACCCATCGATACGCTTGTCCAGCAGGCACTCGACCGCTTCGGGTGTGCTGTCGCGCCCGGTAAAGCCGGTACCGCCGGTGATCAGCACCACCTGCACCTGTTCATCAGCAATCCAGCTGGCCACCTGAGCGCGGATCTTGTACAGGTCGTCCTTGAGCAGCGCTCGCGCCACCAGCCGGTGACCGACCTCGACCGAGCGGTTGGCCAGCAGCTCGCCGGAAGTATCGTTGTCGTAGGTACGGGTGTCGCTGACAGTCAGCACGGCGATGTTCAGCGGTACGAAGACCGCATCAAGTTGGACGCGCACAATGAAGCTCCTTGAAGGGCATTTTCACCACGCTAGAGGCATAGCCCCAGGTGCGTCCAATCGATATGGCGTACCGGCCGATCAATGACATCTATCGCAGACGTGGGTTATGGTCTGCACAATCAGACGCCAGGCACTTCCATGGACATCAAGCAGCTCAAGTTCCTCATCGCACTCGACCAGACCCGCCACTTCGGCCAGGCGGCGGCGCTGTGCCATATCACCCAGCCGACGCTGTCCATGCGCCTGCGCAACCTGGAGGATGAGCTGGACCTGGTGCTGGTCAAGCGTGGCCAGCGCTTCGAAGGCTTCACCGAGGCCGGCGAGCGCATCCTGGCCTGGGCCCGCACCCTGCTCGCGGCCCACGACGGCCTGCAGGCCGAGGCTGCAAGTTGCCGTGGCCAAGTGGTCGGCAGCCTGCGCCTGGGCACGGTGCCGCTGGCCAGCTTCAATCCCATGCACCTGCTGCTGCCCCTGCGCGAAAAATACCCCGAACTGCACTTTCAGCTTAGCTCGCTGAGTTCGGAACAGGTCCTCGACGGCCTGAGCCGCAACCAGCTCGACCTGGGTATCTGCTACCTGGACCAGGTCAACACCAGCTTCTTCGAAGTGATCGAACTCGGCACCACCACCATGGGCCTGCTGCACGACACGCGGCACTTCCAGTTCGCCAGCGACCGACTGCGCTGGGACGAGCTCGGCGACATTCCGCTGGGGCTGCTGAGCAAAGGCATGCACTACCGCCAGTCGCTGGACCTGAGCTTCCGTAGCCGTGGTCTTGAACCCAATGCGGTGCTTGAGAGCGACTCGAGCTTCCAGCTTATCCAGGCCATCAACACCGGCATATGCTGCGCGATCATGCCATTGGACTGCGGCCTGGAAGACCTCAGCGAGCACCTGCGAATCCTGCCGGTGGCCGACGCCGCCATCCTTAGCCCGGTCGGGCTGCTGCTGCGCCGTAGCGAGCCGCGCTCGGCGATTGCCGAGCAATGCTTTGCCGAGGCGCGTGGGCTGTTTCAGGCCACCTGATTGGCGGTAGCCTGGCGGTACTGGCGCGGCGTGAAGCCGGTCAGTTGCTTGAACTGGCGGCTGAAGGCGCTGTGATCGGTGTAGCCGCAGCGCATCGCCACTTCAGTGATCGGCAGCTCCGAATGCAGCAGTCGGTGGGCGTGCTCCAGGCGTGCCTTGTGGATCATCTGCCGGGGCGTGAGGTGGAACACGCGCTTGCAGTAGCGCTCCAACTGAGCCACGGAGATACCAGCGATGCGGGTCAGCTCGCCCATGCTGATCGGCTGATGAAAATGCCGGCGGATGTGCTCGTCCACCGCAGCCAGGCGCTGATAGGCGGGGTGGCTGTCAGCGGCTGACTGCAAGTCGACCGAGATGCCGACCAGGCCGATGATTTCGCCAGCAGGGTTGTACAGCGGGCGCTTGTGGGTCAGGCACCAGCCGGGCTCACGGCTGCCGTAGAGGTGCAGCTCCAACTGGTCCTCCAGCACCAGGCCTTCCTTGAGAACACGTCGATCCTGCTCGGTATAACCGGGGCCAAACTGTGCCGGAAACACCTCGGCGCTGGTCTTGCCCAGCAGCGGTTGCAGGCGCTTGAGGCCACAGCGCTGGACCAGTGTGTTGTTGGCCAACGCATAGCGGGCGGCAGAATCCTTGATGAAGATCGCGGCGTTGGGGATGGCGTCGAGCATCGGCAGCAACAGCGATACACCGGCGAGCAGGGCCTCAAGGGTGGCGGGGCGGTGCTGGTCCAGGGACTGGTAGAGGGTTGCGGCGTCGGTCATCTGTCGGTTCTCTGCTGGCTGGGCCGGCCTCTTCGCGGGTGAACCCGCTCCTACAGGGCCCCCACAGATTTCGAATTCTACGCCGTACCTGTAGGAGCGGGTTCACCCGCGAAAGGGCCGACACTAGCACTGCATCTCTCAAACCCTTATCCGGTATGGCTTTGAGCCTATCCCCCCGCTTTGCGCCTTACCACTTTTTTTCTGCAACTGTGCCGATTTCGTCATCCCCTCTGCAGAAAACCATCAAGAACCGCCGCCCCGACCAGTTCACTCTATGCCCCACGCAAGCCGCCCAAGTCCTACAAGAGCGCGGCCCCAAAAGCCGCATCTCGTGACATCAGACCTGCCTATCCAATAACCAACAAAAAGGCGAACCCATGTCAGGCAAATTCAAAAAACAGTTATCACTGCTGGACCTCACCTTCATCGGCCTAGGCGCCATCTTCGGCTCCGGTTGGCTGTTTGCCGCCAGCCATGTCTCGGCCATCGCCGGCCCGGCCGGCATCCTCTCCTGGTTCCTGGGCGGGTTCGCCGTACTGTTGCTGGGCATCGTCTACTGCGAGCTGGGCGCCGCCTTGCCCCGCGCCGGTGGCGTGGTGCGCTACCCGGTGTACTCGCACGGCCCGCTGTTGGGCTACCTGATGGGCTTCATCACCCTGATCGCCTTTTCCAGCCTGATCGCCATCGAAGTAGTCGCCTCACGCCAATACGCCGCCGCCTGGTTTCCCGGGCTGACCAAGGCCGGCTCCAGCGACCCGACCGTGCTCGGCTGGCTGGTGCAGTTCGCCTTGCTGGGGCTGTTCTTCTTCCTCAACTACCGCAGCGTGAAAACCTTCGCCAAGGCCAACAACCTGGTCAGCGTGTTCAAGTTCATCGTGCCGCTGCTGGTGATCGGCGTACTGTTCACCTTCTTCAAACCGGAAAACTTCGAGGTCCAGGGCTTTGCCCCGTTCGGTCTGTCCGGGGTGGAAATGGCGGTATCCGCCGGTGGCATCATCTTCGCCTACCTGGGCCTGACGCCGATCATTTCGGTGGCCAGCGAGGTGAAGAACCCACAACGCACCATCCCCATTGCACTGATCTTGTCGGTACTGCTGTCCACCGCCATCTACGCGCTGCTGCAACTGGCTTTCCTTGGCAGCGTGCCGACCGAAATGCTGGCCAACGGCTGGGCCAGCGTGACCAAGGAATTGGCCCTGCCCTACCGTGACATCGCCCTGGCCCTGGGTGTGGGCTGGCTCGCCTACCTGGTGGTGGCCGACGCAGTGATCTCGCCAAGCGGCTGCGGCAACATCTACATGAACGCCACCCCGCGCGTGATCTATGGCTGGGCGCAGACCGGCACCTTCTTCAAGTACTTCACCCGCATCGATGCAGAGTCCGGCATCCCGCGCCCGGCCCTGTGGCTGACATTTGGCCTGTCGGTGTTCTGGACCCTGCCGTTCCCATCGTGGGAAGCGCTGATCAACGTGGTGTCCGCTGCCCTGGTGCTGAGCTACGCCGTGGCCCCGGTCAGCGTCGCCGCCCTGCGCCGCAATGCACCACACATGCCGCGTCCGTTCCGGGTCAAGGGCATGGCCGTGCTCGGCCCGCTGTCGTTCATCATCGCTGCCCTGATCGTGTACTGGTCTGGCTGGAAAACCGTGTCGTGGCTGCTGGCCCTGCAGATCGTGATGTTCGTGCTGTACCTGCTGTGCAGCCGTTTCGTACCCACCCAACACCTTTCGCTGGCCCAGCAAGTTCGCTCGTCGGCGTGGCTGATCGGGTTCTATGCGGTGACCATCCTGCTGTCGTGGCTGGGCAGCTTCGGCGGCCTGGGGGTAATCGGCCACCCGCTCGACACCGTGGTCGTGGCCGCCTGCGCGCTGGGCATCTACTACTGGGGCGCCGCTACAGGCGTGCCTGCCCACCTGGTACGCCTGGAAGGCGACGACGAAAGCGAAGCCTGCGCTGAAACCTCTAACGGCCGCCCTGTTGCCGTCGCTTCCTGATCTTTTACGCAAGGGACAAGCCCATGAAACAGATTCACGTCATCGACTCCCACACTGGCGGCGAACCGACCCGCCTGGTGATGAAGGGCTTTCCGCAACTGCACGGCCGCAGCATGGCCGAACAGCGCGACGAACTGCGCGAACTGCACGACCGGTGGCGCCGCGCCTGCCTGCTGGAGCCACGCGGCAACGATGTGCTGGTTGGCGCACTGTACTGCCCGCCAGTGTCGGCCGATGCCACCTGCGGGGTGATCTTCTTCAACAACGCCGGTTACCTGAACATGTGCGGCCACGGCACCATCGGCCTGGTCGCCTCGCTACAGCACCTGGGCCTGATCACGCCGGGTGTGCACAAGATCGACACCCCGGTCGGCCAGGTCAGCGCCACCTTGCATGAAGATGGCGCCATCACCGTCGCCAACGTGCCCTCCTACCGCTACCGCCAGCATGTGGCGGTGGACGTGCCCGGCCATGGCGTGGTGCGCGGCGACATCGCCTGGGGCGGCAACTGGTTTTTCCTTGTGTCCGAACACGGCCAGAGGATCGAGCTGGATAACCGCGAAGTGCTGACCGAGTACACCTGGGCCATGCTCAAGGCCCTGGAAGCCCAGGGCGTCACCGGCGAAAACGGCGCGCCCATCGACCACATCGAGCTGTTCGCCGACGACTCCAAAGCCGACAGCCGCAACTTCGTGATGTGCCCCGGCAAGGCCTACGACCGCTCCCCATGCGGCACAGGCACCAGCGCCAAGCTGGCCTGCCTGGCTGCCGACGGCAAGCTAGCCGAAGGCCAGACCTGGGTGCAGGCCAGCATCACCGGCAGCCAGTTCCATGGCCGCTACGCGCGCGACGGCGAACGCATTCGCCCGTTCATCACCGGCCGCGCCTATATGACCGCCGACAGCACCCTGCTGATCGACGAACAAGATCCTTTCGCCTGGGGTATCTGACCCCGGTCTTTTCCGACTGAACATTGCCAGGAGTGACAACAATGAATGACAACATCTTCACCGGCACCATGCCCGCCCTGATGACCCCCTGCACCGCCGAGCGCAAACCGGACTTCGACGCCCTGGTGCGCAAGGGCCGCGAGCTGATCGAGGCCGGCATGAGCGCGGTGGTGTACTGCGGTTCGATGGGTGATTGGCCGCTGCTGACCGAGGCCGAGCGCCAGGAAGGCGTGGCGCGCCTGGTGGCGGCCGGCATCCCGACCATCGTCGGCACCGGCGCGGTGAACACCCGTGAGGCGGTTTCGCATGCTGCACACGCCGCCAAGGTTGGCGCCGCCGGCCTGATGGTCATCCCCCGCGTGCTCAGCCGCGGTGCTTCGCTGATCGCCCAGAAGCACCATTTCTCGGCCATCCTCGCTGCCGCACCGAAACTGCCGGCGGTGATCTACAACAGCCCTTACTACGGCTTTGCCACCCGCGCCGACCTGTTCTTCGAACTGCGCAGCGAGTTCCCCAACCTGATCGGCTTCAAGGAGTTCGGCGGTGGCGCCGACCTGCGCTACGCCGCCGAACACATTACCTCCAAGGATGACGATGTCACCCTGATGGTCGGCGTCGACACCCAGGTGGTGCATGGCTTCGTCAACTGCAACGCCACCGGCGCCATCACCGGCATCGGCAACGCGCTGCCGCGCGAAGTGCTGCAACTGGTGAGCCTGAGCAAACAGGCCGCCAAAGGCGACGCCCGTGCCCGCCGCCTGGCGCGCGAGCTGGAAGCGGCGCTGGCGGTGCTGTCGTCGTTCGATGAGGGCTGCGACCTGGTGCTGTATTACAAGCACTTGATGGTGCTGAACGGCGACACCGAGTACAGCCTGCACTTCAACGAGACCGACGTCCTGACCGACGCTCAGCGCAACTATGCCGAACAGCAGTACGCGCTGTTCCGCAGCTGGTACGCCAGCTGGTCGGCTGAGCAGAACATCGCCTGAGCAGCCACTGCTCTACCTGTGGGAGCGGGCGTGCCCGCGAATCAGGCGACCCGGTGCATGGCACCGGCTTCGCCGGTGTTCGCGGGTGAACCCGCTCCTACAGGGGGCGCAATCCCCCCCATGCATCTGCATTAGATTTCCAAGGAGGCTCCATGACCCTCACAGGCAACCTGCTGATCGGCCAGAGGCCGGTAACCGGCAGCCGCGAAGCCATCCGTGCCATCGACCCAACCACCGGTCAGGCTCTGGAACCGACCTACCTCGGCGGCACAGGCGAACACGTGGCCCAGGCCTGCGCGCTGGCCTGGGCGGCATTCGATACCTACCGCGAAACTTCGCTCGAACAACGAGCAGAGTTCCTTGAAGCCATCGCCATACAGATCGAAGCCCTAGGCGATGCCCTGATCGACCGCGCCGTGGCCGAAACCGGACTGCCCATGGCGCGCATTCAGGGCGAGCGTGGTCGTACCTGCACCCAGCTACGCACCTTTGCCCGTGTGGTGCGGGCCGGCGAATGGCTGGACGTGCGGGTCGACAGCGCCCTGCCTGAGCGCCAGCCCCTCCCCCGCGCTGATTTGCGCCAGCGCCAGGTGGCCCTGGGGCCAGTCGCCGTGTTCGGCGCCAGCAATTTCCCGCTGGCCTTCTCGGTGGCCGGTGGTGACACCGCGTCGGCACTGGCCGCTGGCTGCCCCGTGGTGGTCAAGGCACACAGTGCCCACCCCGGCACCAGTGAGCTGGTCGGCCAGGCAGTGGCTCAAGCAGTGAAGCAGTGCGGCTTACCGGAGGGTGTGTTCTCGCTGCTTTATGGCTCCGGCCGCGAAGTGGGCATTGCCCTGGTCAGCGACCCACGTATCAAGGCCGTTGGTTTCACCGGCTCGCGCAGCGGTGGCATGGCGTTGTGCCAAGCCGCCCAGGCGCGCCCGGAGCCCATCCCGGTGTATGCCGAAATGAGTTCAATCAACCCGGTGTTCCTGTTCGACGCCGCCCTGCAAGCCCGTGCCGAAGCACTGGCACAAGGTTTCGTCGCCTCGCTGACTCAGGGCGCTGGCCAGTTCTGCACCAACCCCGGTCTGGTAATCGCCCAGCAGGGGCCGGCATTGCAGCGGTTCATCACTGCAGCCGCCGGGTACGTGCAGCAGGCCTCCGCCCAAACCATGCTCACCCCCGGCATTTTCAGTGCCTACCAGGCCGGTATCGCAGCCCTGGCAGACAACCCCTGTGCCCAGGCCATCGCCAGTGGCCAAACCGGTCAGGGCCCCAACCAGTGCCAGGCACAGTTGTTCGTAACCCAGGCCGAAGCGTTTCTCGCCGACCCGGCGTTGCAGGCTGAAGTGTTCGGTGCAGCGTCGCTGGTCGTTGCCTGCACCGACGATGAGCAGGTCCGCCAGGTAGCCGAACAGCTGGAAGGTCAGCTGACCGCCACCCTGCAACTGGACGAGGCCGACATCGACAGCGCTCGCGCCCTGCTCCCCACCCTTGAGCGCAAGGCCGGGCGTATTCTGGTCAATGGCTGGCCGACCGGCGTCGAGGTGTGCGATGCCATGGTCCACGGCGGGCCGTTCCCGGCCACTTCCGATGCACGCACCACCTCGGTGGGTACGGCGGCGATCCTGCGATTCCTGCGCCCGGTTTGCTATCAGGACGTCCCCGATGCGCTGCTGCCGCAGGCATTGAAACACGGCAACCCGCTGCAGCTGCGGCGCCTGCTTGATGGTAAACGGGAAGACTGAGCATGGTCGAAACCGCTGAAACCGATATCGCCGTGGTGGGCGCCGGCATTGTCGGCGTCGCCTGTGCCCTGCAACTGGCCCGCCAGGGCCATCGGGTAACGCTGGTCGACCGCCAGGCGCCCGGCCTCGGCGCGTCCTTCGGCAATGCCGGGCACCTGGCAACCGAGCAAGTGTTCCCGATTGCCGACCTGTCGATCCTCAAGCGCCTGCCGCGCATGCTGCTCGATCCGATGGGCCCGCTGCGCCTGGACTGGAAATACCTGCCCAAGGCCATGCCGTGGTTCACGCGGCTGCTGCTCAACCTGCGCCCGGCGCCGTTCCAGCGCAGCGTGGCTGGCATCCGCACATTGAACGAAGGCAGCCTGGGCGCCTGGCACCGGCTGTTGAGCTCGATCGGACGCAGCGAATTGTTTCAAGAGGATGGTTCGTTGCTGGTGTTCGAGAAGCCTGAGTCACGCCAGGCGCTGGAGGCGTTGCGCACACGCATGCAACAGCAGGCGGTGCCGGTGGACTTCTGGTCCGCCGAAACCGTGCGCGAAGCGGCGCCGCAGCTCAGTCCGTCACTGTTGGGCGGACTGTTCTTTCCACGCACCGGGCACTTCATCGACCCTTATCGGGTGGTGTGCGAATTGTTCGAAGCGGCCAAGGCCAGCGGGGTACGCTTTGTCCAGGCGCAGGTCGATGGCGGGCAGCTACACAGTGCCGGCGTGAGCCTTGCCAGCGACCAAGGCATGCTCAATGCCCGCCAGGTACTTGTCAGCTGTGGTGCGCACTCTGCGAAACTGACCGCCGCGCTGACAGGCAAGCGGGTGCCGCTGGATACAGAACGCGGCTACCACCTGATGTTGCCAGGTGAGCACCAACGCCTGCCGTTTGCCGTCACCTCGCTTGAGCGCAAGTTCATCATGACGCCCATGGCCGAAGGCTTGCGCCTGGCTGGCACTGTGGAGTTTGCCGGGCTTCAGGCACCGCCGAGCATGCAGCGGGCTTGGCAGTTGCACCGGTTGAGCAAGGGGTTGTTCCGTCACGACTTGAGCGTCGAAGGGGCAACGCCGTGGATGGGTTTCAGGCCTTCGTTGCCAGACTCATTGCCAGTAATCGACAGGGTGTGCAATGGGCGGGTGCTGTTGGCGTTTGGGCATCAGCACCTGGGGTTGACCCAGGCGGCGGTGACGGCGGAATGGGTGGGGCGGTTGGCTGAGCAGGCTGGTGGGCCTGAGATGAGTGCATACCGACTGGATCGGTTTTAGCCTTTACCGGCCTCTTCGCGGGCAAGCCCGCTCCCACAGAGAGGGTGCAGCATCTGACACCTGTGGTGTCTCTGTGGGGACGGGCTTGCCCGCGAATGGGCTGCAAAGCAGCCCCTCCAAGCCTCAGCGGTAACGCTCGAGCCAGTGCGCATACGGTGCCGGCAAGGTCCAGGACGCTTTTTCCACCCCCAGTTCCTTGGCCGCAAAGTAAGCCCAGTGCGGGTCGGCCAGGTGCGCGCGCCCTACCGAAACCAGATCCAGCTGGTTGGCCTGCAATGCGGCCTCCGCCAACTGCGGCGTACCAAAGCCCCACGCCGACGTCACGGGCAGCTTCGCTTCGCGGCGCACGCGCTCGGCAATCGGCCCCATGAACGCTGGCCCCCAGGGGATGTTGGTGTCGGGAATGGTGAAGCCGACACTCACGCTCAGCAGGTCGAGCCCACCGGCCTTGAAGCGGCGGGCCAGTTCGATCGACTCTTCCAGGGTCTGCTCATCGCGGCCATCGTACTCCAACACACCAAAGCGCGCGGTCAGCGGCAGATTCTCCGGCCACACTTCGCGCACGGCGGCCAGTGTTTCCAGCAGGAAGCGGCTGCGGTTGTCGAAGCTGCCGCCATAGGCATCGGTGCGCTTGTTGGAGTGCTCGGAGAAGAAGCTCTGGCCCAGGTAGCCATGGGCAAAGTGCAGTTCTATCCACTCGAAGCCGGCATCACGCGCACGGCGGGCGGCATCGACGAAGTCCTGCTTGACCCGGGCGATATCGTCCAGCGTCATTTCCCGTGGCACCTTCGGCAGGTGCGCGCCAAAGGCAATGGCAGACGGGGCAATGGTCTCCCAGCCACGTGCATCGTCGGCGGCAATGTGGTCGTCACCCTCCCACGGGCGGTTGGCGCTGGCCTTGCGCCCGGCGTGGGCGATCTGGATGCCCGGCACGGAACCGGCAGCCTTGATGGCCTGCACCACCGGTACGAACGCCTGAGCGTGGGCATCGCTCCAGATACCAGCACAACCGGGCGTGATACGCCCTTCCGGCGCCACAGCAGTGGCTTCGACCACCAGCAAGCCCGCACCACCACGGGCCAGCCCGGCCAGGTGCACATGGTGCCAGTCGTTGATCATGCCGTCTTCGGCCATGTATTGGCACATTGGCGGAATGGCAATGCGGTTACGCAGGGTGACGTCTTTGAGGGTGTAGGGTTCGAACAGTGCGGACATGGGAAACTCCGGGCTCATTTGATTACTGTTGTTCGATCATAATCGAACTATGGCAATTAATGAAACCCCCGTTATCATGTCAACCATGCGAGCCTATAAACATCCCAACCCCGAAGACCTTATCCTTGAACGCCTGCTCTATGCGCTCAGCGACCCCGTGCGCCTGGAAATCGTCCGTCACCTGGCCGGCGTGGCCGAGGCCAGCTGTGGCGAGCTGGACGGAGGCCGGCCGAAGTCGAGCATGTCCCACCACTTCCGTGTGTTGCGTGATGCAGGGCTGGTGCAAACCCGCAATGTGGGGACTACCCATATGAATTCGCTGCGTAGCGAGATGCTGGATAAGCGGTTCCCGGGGTTGCTGGAGTGCATACTGCGCCAGCAGTGATACCTGTGCAGGCCTCTTCGCGGGTGAACCCGCTCCTACCAGGGATGGCGATAAGCCCGAGGGTTGCGCTGTGCTTGGCAAAAAAAAGCCACGAGGTCTCCCCCGTGGCTAGTTTCACAACAATGGCCGATTACAGCGCCATGTCGTTCTCGGGCTTGCTCTCAACCGGGTCGCTCGCCGCGCCACCGAACTCAACGCTGGCGTCGATCACCGGCGGTTTCCCCAGCTGCAGCACTTCAGCGGTGTAGTTCCACTCTTTCTGGGTGGCCGCTGCCGAATCGTTCAGCTTGGTGCCGTAGCTGGGCACGATTTCCTTGATCTTGGCCTGCCACTCTGGGGTAGCGACCTTCTCCTTGAACACCGTTTCCAGCACGTGCAGCATGATCGGCGCAGCAGTCGAAGCACCCGGCGAGGCACCCAGCAGGCCCGCGATGGTGCGGTCTTCGGACGCCACCACTTCAGTGCCCAGCTTCAGCACGCCGCCCTTCTCGGCATCACGCTTGATGATCTGCACACGCTGACCGGCCTGCCACAGGCGCCATTCTTCTTTCTTGGCGTTCGGGAAGTAGGCGCGCAGGGCTTCGAAGCGATCATCGTCAGACAGCATCAGCTGGCCCGCGAGGTACTCGACCAGTGGGTACTGGTCGATACCGACTTTGGTCATCGGCCACACGTTGTGGGTGGTGGTGCTGCTCAGCAGGTCCAGGTACGAGCCATTCTTCAGGAACTTGGTCGAGAAGGTGGCGAACGGGCCAAACAGGATCACGCGCTTGCCATCCAGCACACGGGTGTCCAGGTGCGGGACCGACATGGGTGGCGCACCGGTCGAGGCGATACCATAGGCCTTGGCCATGTGCTGCATGGCCACGGTCGGGTTCTCGGTCACCAGGAACGAACCGCCCACCGGGAAGCCTGCGTATTCCTTGGCTTCCGGAATACCCGACTTCTGCAGCAGCTTCAGCGCGCCGCCGCCGGCACCGATGAACAGGAACTTGGCGTCGGTGGCCGACTCGGTGCCGTCCTTCAGGTTCTTGTATTCGACGTGCCAGGAGCCGTCCTTGTTGCGGGTGATGTCCTGCACTTCGCTGGACAGCTTCAGGTCGAAGCCTTTCTGGGTCTGCAGGTGGCCAACGAACTGGCGGGTGATCTCACCAAAGTTGACGTCGGTACCGATTGGCGTCCAGGTCACGGCCAGCTTCTGCTTCGGGTCGCGGCCTTCCATCATCAGCGGGACCCACTTGGCGATCTGCGCGTGGTCCTCGGAGTACTGCATCGGGCGGAACAGCGGGCTGGTCTGCAGTGCGTCGTAACGTTTCTTGAGGAACTTGATGTTGTCATCGCCCCACACGAAGCTCATGTGCGGGGTGGTGTTGATGAACGAGTGCGGGTTCTTCAGTACGCCCTGGCGTACCTGCCACGACCAGAACTGGCGGGAAATCTGGAAGGCTTCGTTGATTTCGATGGCCTTGGAGATGTTGACGTTGCCGTCTTTGTCTTCCGGGGTGTAGTTCAGCTCGGCCAACGCGGAGTGGCCGGTACCGGCGTTGTTCCAGCCGTTGGAGCTTTCTTCGGCCACGCCATCCAGGCGCTCGACCATTTCCATCGACCAGCTTGGCTCCAGCTCGTGCAGCCACACGGCCAGGGTCGAACTCATGATGCCGCCGCCGACCAGCAGCACGTCTACTTTCTTGGTTTCTGCAGCGTGCGCTTGCATGACGCTTGCAGCGACCGCCAGACCCAGCAAGGTCTTGCCAGCTTTCTTGAACATTGATCATTTCCAGTCAGGAGAACAGAGTGAGGGCCTGTGGCTGGCCCCGGTAAAGCGTGTTCTTCAGCGCAGGCTTGTTGTTGATCATTGTTCAGCAGCCAGAGAACCAGAAAACGACTCGGCCTTTGGTCGAATTGACCGACAAGGCTGAATCGTTTTTCCGATTGTATCTGAAATGCCAGCACAAACAAATTGCAGGCCGGGGCGTCAAGGCGACCGGTTGCCCCAGCGGCAGAATGTCACGCTAAAAACAAAAACCCCCGACCATGTACATGACCGGGGGCCTTGGATCACGCCGCACGCGTCGCGATCAGGGTACCGCCAAGATTACTGCTGCTGAGGCAGTTTATCGATCGGGCCGCAGCCACCGATGATCTTGGAGATGGAAACCGAAGGGTGGAACAGGTAGTCGTAGGTGCAGTTTTTCGGTTGGTTGTAAACTTGGCCAGTGCAACCCGACAGCAGGGCAACACCCGATACGACAGCAACGGCTACGGTGGCCTTGAACAGCTTTTTCATTACTCAGTCCTTTAAATGAATCATCTTCGACCATCGTCTGATGGCGGCCGAATGATACAGAACCCAGGCAATGGATCCAAGTCACAAAGTGCAATGACTCGTTGCAGGCGAGCAACAAAAAGCCCAGCTGCGTAGGGCCCTTTAGAGTGCGAAACGAAGGCCATGAATATGGCGCCTATCACCAGCCCCCTTCAAAGCGCCGCCCTATGAACAGCCCAATCCCGACACCCAGTGCAATAATTGACAGAGTTACCATTTTCAACCCTGACCCTCCATCTTCGCTGGCAAAGACGCCGAATGCCCCGCCCGCCAATACCAGCGCCAGCCATTTTTTGCCGGTGTACAGGAAAGTTCGTTCGAACTTCATTTCACGCATCCCTTCGTGACAACACCGAGAATTTTTCACGCACCGGGCTTGGATGCCAACCCGCTTTTCTAGCGGCCATTTTTGGCAGCCGACGATTTAGCGCTGTGACAACTTCGCAGTGTTCTATCAACGAATGCTCGGCGTCCTGCTCGTGCGGCGCAGAACCATGTCGAGACAGCCTTCTTGCAATTGCAGATGTAGGCACATTCACCGGCGGATCTGCGCACTTTTTACTTCCGAACCTTCATACCGACTCAAGGTCACCCAGCACACTTCCAGGCGGGCGCACTCCCCGTGCATGAGCGACCTTGAGTCACGATGAGGCTCAACTTGCTTACATATCAAATGCTGACGGCAGAACGATCATGTCCCGAATGGTCACGTTGCGCGGGCGGGTGAGCATATACATCACCGCATCCGCGATGTCGTCGGGCTCGATCAGGCTGCCGCTCTCCTTGGCCTTGCGCAGGTTTTCTTCCGGCCAATCGGCCAGCAGGGCGCTGCTGACCGGGCCAGGCGAAACCGCCCCCACGCGGATACCATGGTGCTTTACCTGCCGCCGCACAGTCTGCACAAAGCCATTGACCGCCCACTTGGAGGCCGAGTACACCGGTTCCCAGGGCACCGGGAAATGGCCCGCCACCGAACCGGTCACCACAATGTCACCCTGGCCGCGATCGATCATGTGCGGCAGCACATCATGCACGTTCCTGACCACGGCATTGATATTGAGATTCAGCATGCGGTCGATGGCTGCCACGTCGTTTTCAACGAACTCCCCGCCCACATAGCATCCAGCATTGGCGTGCAGGATATCGAGCTGGCCGGCAACTGCCAGGATGCCCGGCATCAGGGTCGCGCAGCTGTCAGGGACGAGCAGATCGATCACCAACGGGATGGCAGCCTCACCCAACTGCTCACAGGCCTTGGCAAGCAATTGCTCGTCACGGTCAACCATAACCACCCTGGCCCCTGCTGCCACCATCGCCGTGGCGGTTGCCAGGCCTATTCCGGATGCAGCACCGGTCACGGCCGCCACTTTACCCTGCAGGTGCATTCCCATCAGGCATCTCCCCGCGCCCGCTCAAGGGCGCTGTTGTCATTATTATGTAGACGTTTACATGCAGCATCACATGCGTGCCGCCATATCTGATGCCAGGGTACATAGATATGTCAACGTCTACATTTGCATCGAAATATGTAGGCAGGTCTGGCCTGCGGGGTCAGAGCAGCAACTGGCCTTCGATTATCTGATTCTGTGGTGACAGCGAAGGGTCATCTATCTGGTCCAGCAACATGTTGATTGCTCCAATCCCCAGTTTCACGCTGCTATGGCTGATGCAAGGGATAGGTTGGCCGTAGATTTCGGCATAGCGCACCTGGTCAATGCTGAACAGCGCAATGTCGTCGCGGCTCAGGCCCAATTCGCGCATTGCCTGCAGCGCGCCCAGGGTCATCAGCGCGTTCAGGCCGAAAATGACATCGGGCCACTTGCCGCTCTGCAGGTAGTTGCGCACCGCGTCCCGGGCCGGCGCCTGGACGAAGTCGCCGTGCACAACCTCCAGAACGGTCGGTTCTGGCCACTGTTCCAGTGCCCGACGGATCCCGGCAAGGCGCGACAAGGAGATGTTGGAGCGTTGCGGCCCGGCCACTACCAGCAGCCGGCGCAAGCCCTGTGCAAGCAGCGCCCGAGCGCCCTGGTAACCACTTTGCTCGTTGTCCAGGTACACGCCGGCGAATGGGGCGCCAGTCAGCTGACGGTCGATCTGCACCACCGGGATCGACGACATCAGCAGCTTGGGCAGGTAGCTTGGCTGGTAGGTATCATCATCGCTGATAGCCGACAGGATCAGCCCCGCCACCTGATAGCTGAGCAGCGTATCGATCGCCCGCGCCTCCAGCTCTTCGGAGCCATCGGTATCGAACAACATCAAGGTGTAGTCGCGCTTCTTCGCCTCGCGCGTGATCGCCTTGATGATTTCACCGTAAAACGGGTTCTCCAGGCTCGCCGTCACCAGGCCGACCAACCGGCTTTCACGGTTCTTGAGGTTGCGGGCAAAGGCATTCGGCACGTAGTTGAGCTCGCGAGCCACTTTCAGTATCTGCTCTAACGTCTCCTTCTTGACCTTCTCCGGTTGGTTGAGCGCACGCGAGACCGTGACGGTGGTCATGTTCACACGCTTGGCGATGTCGGTGATGGTGGCTTTGACTGGTCTGGTCATGAACGCTCGGAAGGTGGCGAAGGCGCGGGTACGTTGATGACCGGATTTTCGCCGATTCGGGGCCAACCGACAAATCGCAGCAGATTGTAGGAGAAAAGATGCTGTGTTAGCTTCATGAATGTAAACGTTAACATTGCACTGCCCAACACTTGATCAGCCTGTCATTGCACAAGATCCGGCTGATCTGCTTTTGCAATGCTGACGAGCACCAAAACCCAACAGACCAACAACAAGGGTGTACGTATGGATTACGTGATCGGTGTCGACATCGGCACGCAGAGTACCAAGGCACTGCTGATGTCAACGCAGGGGGAAGTGCAGGCACAGGCATCAGCCAGCTATCAGGTGGAGCAGCCCCGCCCGTTGTGGGCACAGCAATGGCCACACGTGTGGCTGGATGCGGTGTACGACACGGTGGCCGCCAGCGTCCGCCGAAGCCAGGTGCCGGCAGCCCGGGTCAAGGCCATTTGCATCAGCAGCCTCTACGGTGGCTCGGGCATCCCGGTAGACGCTGATATCGAGCCTCTGCACCCCTGCCTGATCTGGATGGACCGGCGGGCTATCGCCGAGGCCGAATGGGTGCGCAGGCACCTGGACGTCGAGCAACTGGCGCGCATCACCGGCAACGGCGTTGACAGCTATTACGGCTACACGAAGATGCTCTGGATCAAGCGCAACCTGCCAGAGGTCTGGAGCAGGACCCGCTACTTGCTGCCTCCCAACAGCTATGTGCAATACCATCTGACCGGAGAACTGGCGGTGGACCACAGTTCTGCAGGCAATATCGGCGGCATTTATGACCTGGCGGCACGCGACTGGTCGCCTGACATGATGGAAGCACTGGGCATCGACCCCGCGCTCATGCCACAACGCCTGGTGGCGCCCGGGCAAATCATCGGCCACCTGCTTCCGGCGGCAGCGCAGCGGTTGGGGCTGCTGCCTGGCACGGCGGTGGTCGCTGGCGGTGTCGATGCGGCGATGGCAACACTGGCAGCCGGGGTGGTTGCCCCGGGCAACCATGTGGCGATGCTGGGCACCAGCATGTGCTGGGGCTTTATCAAACAGCACAGCGATGCAAGCCCTGGCCTGATCAACATGCCTTATGTGCACGAAACCGCCACCACCACCTACAGCTTTGGCGGCGCAATTACTGCAGGCGCTGCAATCAGTTGGTTCCGTGAGCAGTTCTGTACCGAGGAAAAGCAGGCGGCGGCCCTGGCACCCGGCGTCGAGGTGCACCAGTTGATCGAACGGGAGGCTGCCAAGACTCCCGCAGGTGCAGAAGGCCTGCTGTTCTTGCCGTACCTCATGGGCGAGCGCACCCCCATCTGGGACGCCAGGGCTTCGGGTGCCTATGTCGGCCTGTCGCTGTTCCATCACAAGGCCCATCTGTACCGCGCGGTACTCGAAGGCCTGGCCTTTGCATTGCGCCACAACATGCAACAAGGCGGTGATGCAGGGTGCAACCTTGACCCGCAACTGATCGTGGTAGGCGGTGGCACGGCCTCGGACCTGTGGATGCAAATCATCGCCGATGTTACCGGGTATGACGTGTTCACCATCGAAGAGCAAGTGGAAGCACCTTTAGGCGGCGCCGTCCTCGCGGCCATGGCAATAGGCGCGGTCGAAAATGTCGAGGTCATCCGCCAGTGGCGCACCCTGCGCCTGCGGGCCCGACCAGACCCTGCGAACACAGCCTTGTATGACCAGATGTTTGCCCATTACTGCGCTTCCTATGACGCATTGAAACCGATCATGCATCGCCTGGCCGACCTGGCAAGGCAGCAGCCAGCAACTGCGCCTGCCACCCTGTCACGCACCGCCCAGCCACTTGCCGACTGAGATCAATCACAAGAGAGATGCCAACATGTCCACATGGCTTAGCCAGCTGAAGCAACACAGCACAGTGGTCGCCGACACCGGCGATGTCCAGGCGGTACGCCGTTTCGCGCCGCAGGATGCCACCACTAACCCTTCATTGGTGCTCAAGGCCATGAAGTCGGGCCAGTACGACACCTTGCTCGAAGACCTGTGCACCACTGCCGTCGCCTCCGGCTTGCCCACGCCGGAGGCGATCGAATATGTCTGCGACCGCCTGGTGGTAGCCTTGGGCTGCAGCTTGATGCAGTACGTCCCAGGCCGGGTATCGAGTGAGGTAGATGCAAGACTGTCGTTCGACACACAGGCAAGCATGATGAAAGCCCGGCGGTTGACCGCACTGTATGAGGCCGCCGGCGTCTCACGCGACCGCATCCTGATAAAGCTGGCGGCAACCTGGGAAGGTATCCGCGCGGCGGCTGAACTGGAGCGCGAGGGTATTCAGTGCAATCTGACGCTGATCTTCAGCCTGGCCCAGGCCCGCTCGTGTGCGGAAGCCGGGGTGTTCCTGATTTCGCCATTCGTGGGCCGGGTACTGGATTGGCATCGCCAGGCCCTGCCTGAAACAACGTTTGTGCCAGCACAGGAGCCGGGGGTCGGGTTGGTCATGGCCTGTCAGCACTTCATGCGCCGCCACGGTTACGCCACATCGGTGATGGCGGCGAGCTTTCGCAACGTGGGTGAAATCGTTGCGCTGGCAGGATGCGATCGGCTGACGATCAGCCCGGCACTGCTTGAGGAGCTGGCTGCCACCGAGGGTAGTCTACCGGTTGCCCTCGTCGAAAACGCAGAATGCGAGACGCCGCCAGCACCACTGAGCGAGGCTGATTTTCGCTGGCAAATGAATGAGGATGCGATGGCGACCGAAAAGCTGGCTGAAGGGATACGCGGCTTCACCCACGATCAGCGGGCGCTGGAGGCACTTGTTGGGCAACGTTTCGGGGGATGAGGACGGGTGCTCACCCAGTTGCCTGAGCCAACCTGACAGCGGGGCTATGCCCTCGGCAATGTATGGTCGCCGAGGGCTTTGCTCATCAGCCATCAACCGTCAATTGGTTTCCAGCTGATACGCCTTGCTCACGAACAACGCCGCAAACAGGCTCTTGCCTTCCTTGAAGGTGTACTGCTCTTCGAACTTGCCTTCCTCGACCAACTTCTGCCCGATGGCACATTCCGAGTCACTGTGGTTCTTGCCCTTGGAGCCAAAATCACTGCTCCACGATGACAGCCCAACCTCCTGGCAGAAAGCTGCGAACTTCGCCTTGGGGACTTGCTGCTGGTAATCGCTGAAAGCCTCTTTCAGCGGTTTGAAGCCGCTGTAGCTCACCGAGTAGTTCTCGACCTTTGCCTTGCGCGCAAAACCACTCACTGTTTCGGCCAATACCGACTGGCCGGTGTAAGGGCTGTATGCCCCGATCAGCATGGCACTGAGCGCACTCTTGAGCTGGGTTTCGACATCGTCCAGCTCCGGCAGCGACTGGAAGTCGGCCTTGCGCACGATCTCACCTACCTTGGAGCCATCGTTACGGTGGGTCACGACAAACGCCATCGAGCCTTCACCGTCACTGGAGCGCTTGATGGTGAAGTCCAGGTCAACCGTGGTGCCAAAATCGCCCGTACTGCTGACCAGAAACGCGCCAGTCACCGGCTGGCGGACCGCCATGTTGGCCCCCCAGGCGAACCCCGACTCAGTGGCCCGGCCATTGGCGGTCAGCTCTGCACGCGGCTGGATCTCGTCGCTGACATCAGCCACCAGAACCACTTCGGCGCCCTTGCTGGCAACGAAGGGGTTGGCCATCTGCATGCCGAGCAGCTGGATGTGAATGGTACCGTCCTTGCTGTCACCGTCGTGAGACAGCTTCAACGCATCGGCTTTCAGGTATATGCCAGCAACATTGCGGCTGACGTTGAGCTGGTACTTGGCCCAACCCGCCAGGCCTTCTTCCGTCGAACTGCCGCGGACCGACTCCATCAAGCCCGACAGGCCGCGCATGAACTGTTGGGCGCCGTTGGTCTGCGCCGCAGTTACACGAATCTCAGGCTCGGCGACGGTCAGGTTGCCCGAGAACGCCGAGTAGGAAATGTCACCCTCAGAGAGTACATCCTCAAGGAAGTAACGCTCCTTGAAGTCGTCGTAGTAGGCCAGCGCAGCCTTCTTGCCCGAGCTGGAGACCATTGCATAACCACCGCCGAGCACCAGCACCGCCGCGGCCACACCGCCAATCAGCAGCTGCTTCTTGTTCATCTGTTTGATCATGGTGTTTGCCTCACTGGACCATCGCGGAAGCGTTGTTCCAGTCGTTCACGTACTTTTGGGAGACCTCGGGGGTCCAGCTGAAATCGATACCGGCGTTGGGGAATTCCTTGGCCAGTACGGCACCGAACGACACGCGGTCGGCACAGTGGTCCTGCTTGCAAGCCTCGGGCTCACCCACGCTGTAGGCCCGGTAGGTAGGCACGGCACGGCCATCGTCCAGCGGGTAGTACGGCGTGGCGTTGGCCACCTGGGTCACGTACCAGCCTTCGCTGTATTCCTCGTCAGCGACCAGACGGCCCTTGCTCGGGAAGTCGATGGTGTAGAAGTCGCCCTGCGTGCCGGTAACGTGCACCATCATCGGCACCACGCTGGCCGAGGTCGCAGGGTTTTGCTGCTCCAATGGCGAAGCGAAGCGCACCTTGATGCCGGCCATTTGTGCCAGCGCCTCGGTTTCACGCCCCTTGAAGTCGCTCATGCCATCCTGCAACTGCTGGTAACGCTCCAGTACGCGAGTATGCACACGGGCCAGTTCCTGTTGGCGCTGACGCTCTTCACGCACCCGCCGCTGCTCACGCTGAACCGCCCAGTTCGTACCCTCGCGCACATCGAAGAACAGGCCCTGACGGTTGATGCCGATGCGGTTGCGGGTAATTTTCTGCGCGTCATTGCCCCAGATGTTGTTCGAGATCGCCGACAGGTCCTTGACGATGAACAGGGTGGCCACATCCGTGGTGGTCGGCGAGGTGGTCTTGATCAGGTCGAAGATTTCCAGCGCAGCTTCCTTGTACTTGGCCGCGTCCAGGGCAAACGACTCGTCCGGGGTGACCACCACGTAGTACGGGTCGCTGCCGAATGGGCGCAGTACGCCGTAGCTGGAACGGCTGAAGGTCAGGTACACCTTCATCTGCCGGCCGGGGATTTCGCCCACCAGGAACGCGGCTTGGTCAGCTTGCGCGGTGAGGTAGGAAACAGCCTTGTTCTTCACCGCAGGCTCGAGGTTCTTGATGAAGATCAGGCCGCTCGGGTGCGCGTAGACGCGGTTCCAGTTATCACCCCGGTAGGTGCCCACGGCCTTCCAGCTGATTTTTTCGAAGCTGCCTTCGCCAAAGCCGGAGGCCGGGCACGGCATGGCCGGGGTGGTGCCGAACGACAAGGTGTCGCCATCGCCGATGATCGACTTGCTGAGCACCCATTTGCAGCCGGCGCCGTCCGTTACCTGCATCAGGTTGCGGTTTTCCAAGACCACCGAGCGGCCGAAGTCCGAGGTGGGGGCTGCTGCTACTGCTGTGGCAGGTGCCGGAACAGGCGGCACAACAGGGGCTGGTGCCGGGGCTTCGGCGGCCGGCGCAGGGGCCGGTTCTGCAGCTACGGCTGGGGCAGGCGCGGGTGCCGGGGTAGCTTCTGCTTTCGCGGGTGCGGCTTCAACTACCGCCGGGGCTGGCTCAGCAGCAGGGGCTGAAGCCGCTGCAGCAGCAACCGGTGCTTCTGGCTGCACAGGTGCCGGCACTGGCGCAGGTGCTGCAACCGGCGCAGGGGCAACTGCAGCAGGCGCGGCCGCCAGGGTGACCAGCCCCAGGTTGCTGGCATTGCCCGAGCCGCTGGCGTACAGGTTGCCCTTGGCATCGACCGCCTTCCAGCTCACCTTGGCGGTCGAGCAGTCCTTGGCGAACACGAACGGCAGCTTGGTCAGCAGGCCCGACAGCAGTTCCTGGTTATCCCAGGCCGGGCGGGTAATGGTCAGGTCGACCTGGGGCTTGCACCAGGTGGTGGCATCCCCAGGCACTTCGACCTTGATGTTGTCTTTCTTGGAAAAGGCCAGCTCGTGGGCGAACGCCTGCGGTACCAGACCACAAGCGCCGATCACTGCCAGCGCGAGCGCGTGCTTTTTCATGGAGTTCCTCAGATCAGTTCCCAGGTGCCATTGGCTTGTTTGCAGAAGGTGTTCTGCTCTTGCTCAGTCTTGCCGCTTTGCGATTTCAGGCTGACGGTGACCGGGCGGCAGGCCGCTTCGGCGGCAACTGTCTGGGTCGGCAGCGACTGCACCGAGTCCAGGTCGAAGCCTTGGGTTTCCTTGCTGGCAGCAACGTCCAGCTCGTCCAGGTTGACGGCTGGCGTTACGCGCTTGGCGACCGCTTGCGCCTTGGGCTCGACGTAGTTCTTGTGCACGTAGCCCACAGTCACGCCCTTGCGCCCGACCAGGATCCAGTCACCGGTGGAGCCCACGGCAGTGAATTCGGTGTGGTTCTTCAGGCTGCCGACCTTCTCGCCAGTCTGATTGGGCGCGGCGCGCACATTGAGGTTGTCGCTGGTGGTCACATACGGCTCGTTGATCAGCTTCATCGACGGCACCGCCTGGATCTTCGGCGCGCGCTTGACCTCGACCTGCTTGGTCTTGGTGTATTCCTTGCCCGGCACGATCTGCGCGGTGGCGCCCGAATGGTCGGACTTCCAGGTCACCGGCTGGGCGCTGGCGGTGGTCTGCTGCTGGCTCAGCACCTCCTGGGTGCGCAGCGCCAGAGCCTGCTGGTCCTTCTCGTCCAGCATGTGGCCGATACGGTTGCCCATGTAGGCACCGATGCCACCTGCGATCAGGGCTGCGGCGATCTTGCCGTTACCACTGCCCATGGTCGAGCCGATGGCCACACCGGCCAGGCCACCGATCACGGTGCCCGCTTGCTCTTTGCTGATCCCGAGCTGTGCACAGGCCGTGGTAGAGGCGATGGCGACCGCCAGAAGGGACGCGACGAATTTCTTACGCAAGTGGAGCACTCCATTTTCGGTGGGGCGCACAGCCGCGTACCGCAGCCAATGGTTGGCGGCAGCATTCGAGTTTGTGCGGGGTTTTCAGAAAGTGTGCAGCACTGGCCGCAGACGACAATTCAGCCGTCCAGCGAGGGGCGCAGAGGGAGACCAGTACGGCGCAAAGCATCCAACGAATCCATGTCAGGAAGAGTTCATCGCCCAGCGCGCGTAATCATTACGGCGTGTTACCTGGGCGTGAGTGGCGTATCAGAGGGCCGCATTGTAGCCCAAGGTGCCATTGGCAGTTCAAGACAAAATGTTGCAGGAAGCCTGTCTGATTGATTAGTAGAAATCCGTCCTACAACTTGTACTCAGAATTATCCCCTTCCTTGTAGGGCGTTTCCCAAACATACTGCCAACCCGCTCAAACGGTTGCGACGGATTCGGTCGCGCTCTAGTCTCGGCTCGTCGTTGTGAAATCAGCGACCGGCTTTGACAGGCCGACTACTCAAGTCTCCGTTGCAGCGCTTAATGGCAGCTGTGCATGGGGCACATTCGTGTGCGCCGGGTCCTTGGGTACCGGTCTGTCAACCCATGTATAGCTGCCTCCATTCGTTTGACAGCGTTGCCAGGCGGCTCCACTACCCAAGGAGCTTACATGCGCAAGACAGTCCCCGATCCACCCTACTCCCCCCATTCCACCCAGATCCTGCAAGACACCCTGGTCCAGTCTTCAGAGTATGTGCTCTGCGCCCTGTCCGTGGCCCGCCAATCCGTGCAACTCAAACCTACCGCCCACAGCTCGATCGTGATGCAGGCCGTGATCCATGAAATGGAAGCGGTACAGGGGCTGGTCGAGTCGGCGTTGATGCAGTTGCAGATGCGGCCGCATTTACCCACAGAGCCTTACACCTTGCATTAGCAGGTCAGGCCTCTTCGCGGGCACGCCCGCTCCCACAGGGTCATCACAGCCGTCACGCACTGCACAGTACCTGTGGGAGCGGGCGAGCCCGCGAAGAGGCCAGCCCAGGCAACCCAGAATCCAGGGAAACAAAACAATGCCCACCGACAACACACCAGAACCCACCACAGTCGGCAAGACCTGCTTCTACCAAGGCGAAAACAACACCCACCCGCTGTTCCGCATCGAACCCGGCATCCCCTGCCAGGACGCCCGCGAACAGGCTTCCGAACTGATGGGTTACGTGCGCGACCTGATCATCACCGGCCTGATGGACGGCGACCAGAAACTGATCTGGGCCTCGCATTACCTGAGCGCAATGGCCAAGGCGCTGTTGGATGATGCTGAGTTGGGGATGATGAAAAAGTAAGTACGAGGAAGCCCTGGAAACGCAAAATATCCCGGGGCTTTACCGATTGCATCATGTCGCAAGCGCACCTAAGCGAGCCCCCACGCTGACAGCTGGAGTGCGACATTCTCTACCGCCATGTAGTCCATTTCCCAAACGCTCAGCAAACCCGCGCTATCCGTTGCCAGCGCTCCGCTCGCGCCCTAGCCTCATCACGTCGCGGCCAAACCAAGCGCCGACGATGGAGGCGAACATCGCTGCAGGCGTATACACCCGTTGCGTAATGAGCAACCCACTCCGTTTATAGAGCCGCAGGCCCACTCGGCCGCTCACTCATCGACAAGGAGTAGCCAGTAGGCTACATTCAATGCATGCCGAATCAGATAGACACAACGTCTGAATTTGACGATTGGCTAGATGGCCTAAAAGATCCAATTGGCAGAGGTGCTGTTTCCTTGAGGATTGCCCGAGCAGAAAACGATTGCTTCGGTGATATCGAATCCGTTGGCGAGGGTATCAGTGAGATGCGCGTATTTGTAGGCCCCGGATATCGAATCTACTTCGTTCGAACGGGCGCAATCCGCTACCTGATGCTCTACCGTAGCGATAAAACAGATCAACGCAGAGCCATCAAACGAGCAAAGGAAATTTTTGATGCTTTAAGAGGTAAAAAATGATGAGCAAAAAAATTTCGCCGCAAGACATGCCAATCCTTGATCTGGATTTGAGCAAAACAAAACGCTTCGAGGCCTCCCGGTTTCTCGACAGCCCGGAAACCATCGCGGCATTTCTGGCAGAGGCAATGAAGGCTAATGACGCTCAAACCCTGATGCATGCATTGGGTGAAGTGGCAAAAGCCAAGGGCGTGAATCAGTTTGCGCAAGACGCAGGGGTCAATCGAGAGTCTCTTTATAAAACGCTGAAGGGCGGAGAAAAGACCCGTTTCGCTACTATTCAAAAACTGATGGTTGCCTTAGGTGTAGAGCTCACGGTCAGGCCGCTCGAGAAGCTTCCGGGCTCTTGATTTAACCGCTCGGGCAATTAGCATGCTGGCTGTAAATCTTTGCCTTCCATAACGAAAAAGCCCCCGGAAGCTTTCGCTTCCAGGGGCTTGATCTTGTATGGCGGAGAGATAGGGATTTGAACCCTAGGTACTGTTGCCAGTACAACGGATTTCGAATCCGTCCCGTTCGACCACTCCGGCATCTCTCCAATGCCGCGCATCATACCAGCGTTCTTTTAAAACGCAAATCTTTTTTTCAAAAAAACCGCGTGGTATCAGGCGCTTGCGTGAACGCGCCGCTTACAGCGGCACGCCCAGGCGCTTGGCAACTTCTTCGTAGGCTTCGATCACGTCGCCCAGGCCCTGGCGGAAGCGGTCCTTGTCCATCTTCTTGCGGGTTTCTTTGTCCCACAGGCGGCAGCCGTCCGGGCTGAACTCGTCGCCCAGCACGATCTGGCCGTGGAATACGCCGAACTCCAGCTTGAAGTCGACCAGCAGCAGGCCGGCGTCATCGAACAGCTTGCTCAGCACTTCGTTGACCTTCAACGACAGCTTCTTCATTTCCACCAGTTGCTCGGCGGTGCCCCAGCCGAACGCGACAACGTGAGATTCGTTGATGAAGGGGTCGCCCTTCTCGTCGTTCTTCAGGAACAGCTCGAAGGTGGACGGCTCCAGCTTGATGCCCTCCTCCACGCCCAGGCGCTTGACCAGGCTGCCGGCAGCGTAGTTGCGCACCACGCACTCGACCGGAATCATGTCCAGCTTCTTCACCAGGCACTCGTTGTCGCCCAGCAGCTTGTCGAACTGGGTCGGCACGCCGGCTTCTTCCAGTTTCTGCATGATGAAGGCGTTGAACTTGTTGTTCACCATGCCTTTGCGGTCGAGTTGTTCGATACGCTTGCCGTCGAACGCCGACGTGTCGTTACGGAACAGCAGGATCAAGCGGTCGGCGTCGTCGGTCTTGTAAACCGATTTGGCCTTGCCGCGGTAAAGTTCTTCGCGTTTTTCCATGATTGGGCTCCGCTTGCTTGAGGTGTTGGGCTAGGCGATTTCGCGCCAGTCGAGCCCGTGTTCCTGATTCGCCACCTGGAGCCAGTCCGGGTCGCACCCAAGGGTGTCGACGAAGCACTGGCGGGCCAAGTGTGGCAGGTTGTTCTTGCTGCTGAGGTGGGCCAGCACCAGGTGTTGCAGGTTGTTCCAGCCCAACTCTTGCACCAGGCGCGCGGCCTGGTGGTTGTTCAAATGCCCTTGCATGCCACCCACCCGCCGCTTCAAGAAGGCCGGATAGTGACCGCGCGCCAGCAGGTCGCGGCAGTGGTTGGCCTCGATCAGCAGTGCATCCAGGCCCTGGTAACGCTCCAACAGCAGCGCGTCGTACGAGCCCAGGTCAGTAAGCATGCCAAAACGCCGCTGACCATCGCTCACCACGTACTGCAATGGCTCGTAAGCATCGTGCTCGACCCGCGCTGCGGTCACTTCCAGGCTGCCGATGCGCAGGCTTTGGCCACAAGCGAGAAAACCGGCCACCTCGACCGGCTTGCGCATGCCGCGCAAGGTCCCTTGGCTGAGGTAGACCGGTACATTGTAGCGCCGTGACAGCAAGCCGACCCCATGCACGTGGTCGGCATGTTCGTGGGTGACCAATACCGCACTGAGCTGGGCCGCCGACACACCGAGCAGCGCCAGGCGCCGCTCGGTTTCGCGCAGGGAAAAACCGCAATCGACCAGGATGAACGTGTCACCACTGGCGATCAGCGTGCCGTTCCCTTGGCTGCCGCTTCCGAGTACCGCGAAGCGCACTTAGCCCAGGTGGTCCTGAATGGCGCTCAGCACGCGGCGGGCGACATCGGCCGGAGCCACGGTGTTGATGTTCTTCTCGACCGTGACCTGCACGGTCTCACCCACCTTGCTCAGGCGAACCTGGTAACGCTCGGCACGGGCTTCACGCTCTTCCTTGGTCGGCTCGCTGCCGAACAGGCGGCTGAAGAAGCCAGGCTGGTTCTGCTTGTCGTCAGGCTTCTCGGACAGATTGATGTAGTACAGGCCCAGGCTGCGGTTGATGTCTTCAACACGCCATTCGCCACCCTGCTCCAGGGCACGGCCTACGCCAGACCAGGCGCGGTCCAGGTCGGAGCCCAGATACAGTACCGGGTTGCCGCTGCCGTCTTCGCTCAGGCTGACGCGGCTGGGTGCGTCGAAATCGCGCGCGGCCAGCAGCGACACCGAACCACCCTTCTCGGCGCTGCGGTTCATGCTGGCAAGCATTTCATCGACCAGCAGGGCATCGGTGCCGGTATTGCTGGAGGTGGACGGGAACGCAGGATCGGCAGTGCTGCCCGCCGGGCGCTCGACGCTGACCACATACACTTCGGAGGTGTTGCGCTGCACGCCAGGCTCCATGCGCACACGCACACGCACCTCGCTGTCACCGCTGCTGGCAGTGCTGGCCAGACGCTGGCCAAGCGATGCCGACAGCTCATCGAAACGCTGCCAGGTGGTATTGAACTCACCTGTCTGCGGACGCTCTTCAGCAATGCGGAAGCCGTTGTCCTCGAAGAACTGCCGGGCTACCGGCCACACTTCGGCTGGCGAATGCTGGGCCAGTACCCAACGGCTGCTGCCACTGCGCTGCAGGCTGTAGTCGGTGAGCTGGGCGGCACCGCCGGTCAGCGGTTGCGGGCGCGGCACTTCGAACTCACCCGCGACGTTATCGTCAGCGACGTTACGCGGAATCGGCAGCAGCGGGTCAAGGCGCTTGACGTTGCTGGCGTCCGGCGGCAGTTGCATCGGCGCGGTCGGGTGGGCCTGCAGGTAGTCACTGCCGCGGTCGCGGAAATAGCCATCCTCGCCCCACAGCCAGCCACACCCGCTGGTGCTGGAGATAATCAGGGCAAGGGCGGAAAGACCAGCCAGTCGCTTCATGCGGTGTACTTCCTCTTAAACCAGTACGCCGGACTGGCGCAAGGCAGTACGGACTTTTTCGTGGCAGCCTTCGCTCAGCCAGGTCAGGGGCAGGCGAATACCTTTTTGCATCAGGCCCATTTCGACGAGCGCCCATTTCACCGGGATCGGGTTGGACTCGCAGAACAGGTCTTTGTGCAGCGGCATGAGTTTTTCGTTGATTGCGCGGGCCTTCTCGGCATTGCCCTCAAGGGCGGCCTCGCACAGGTCGGCCATTTCGCGCGGAGCGACGTTGGCAGTGACGGAGATGTTGCCCTTGCCCCCCATCAGGATCAGCTCGACGGCAGTCGGATCGTCGCCGGACATGACGATGAAGTCCTTGCTGACGCCATCGAGGATGGCCTTGGCGCGGGCCAGGTCGCCCGTGGCTTCCTTGATGCCGATGATGTTCGGCACGGTCGACAGGCGGATCACGGTCTCGGCCTGCATGTCGCAGGACGTGCGGCCGGGAACGTTGTAGAGGATCTGCGGGATGTCGACGGCTTCGGCAATGTGCTTGAAGTGCTGGTACAGGCCTTCTTGCGTCGGCTTGTTGTAGTACGGCACTACCAGCAGGCAGGCGTCGGCGCCAGCGTTCTTGGCGTTCTGGGTCAGGTGCACGGCTTCGGCGGTGGAGTTGGCACCGGTGCCGGCGATGACCGGAATCGGCTTCTTGCTGTGCTTGACGCGCTCGACCACATGCTTGATGACCAGGATGTGTTCTTCGACATCCAGCGTGGCGGACTCACCGGTGGTGCCGACAGCGACGATCGCATGGGTGCCGTTTTCCAGGTGGAAGTCTACAAGTTTGTCGAGGCTAGCCCAATCAAGACGCCCTTGTGCATCCATGGGTGTGACCAATGCCACCATACTGCCCGCAATCATGTAACTGCTCCTGCCGGAAAAAGAGAGCGGTAATGGTACTGGGGGCATCGACCTTGCACAAGCGAAGCAGGCGGGTGGAGCATTCCCCTCGGCGGCTTATTTCGCTACCCTTGGCCCTTTGATCGGTGCAGCGCGGCCCGCCGGGCCGTCGACCTTGCTCCCCGCCAGCGTCCAAGACCTCGCATGCGAGCCCCGGGCCCTGCCGACAGGAGGCTTTTGCCCGTCCTGTGCCGACCGCTCATCGCTTTAGGAATGCTGCATGTCCACCCCCACCGTCCGCGAACAATTCCTTGTCATCAGTGCCCTGGGCCCGAACCCCATGGAGCTGGCCAACGTCCTCAGCCGCGCTGCCTTCGAAAACCGCTGCGCGGTGGTCACCTCGCGCCTGAGCCGCCACGGCGAGACCAGCGCTCTGGTGCTGCAGGTTGGCGGCAGCTGGGACGCCCTGGCACGTCTCGAATCCACCCTGCCAGGCCTGGGCAAGAAGCACGGCCTGACCCTCGACGTGGTCCGCAGCGCCGACCAGGAAGTGCGCCCGCAGGCCCTTCCGTATGTGGCCTACGTCAGCGCTGCCTACCGCCCCGACATCATCAACGAGCTGTGCCAGTTCTTCCTCGACCACCGCGTCGAGCTGGAAGCCATGACCTGCGACACCTACCTGGCGCCGCAAACCGGTAGCAGCATGCTCAACGCCCAGTTCACCGTGATTCTGCCGGCCGGCACGCAGATCAGCTGGCTACGCGACCAGTTCCTGGACTTTGCCGATGCCCTGAACCTCGACGCACTGATCGAGCCATGGCGTCCACAGAACCCAATGTAAGGAAACCGATCATGGCTGTAGCACTCGACCAACCTGTTGCCGACTTCCAGGCCCAGGCCACCAGCGGGCAAACCGTCAGCCTTGCCGAACTCAAGGGCCAGCAGGTGGTGGTGTACTTCTACCCCAAGGACAGCACACCAGGCTGCACCACCGAGGGCCAGGGCTTCCGCGACCAGCACGATGCCTTCACCGCAGCCAACACCGTGGTATTCGGTGTATCGCGCGATGGCATCAAGTCCCACGAGAACTTCAAGGCCAAGCAAGGCTTCCCGTTCGAACTGATCAGCGACAAGGACGAGGCCCTGTGCCAGCTGTTCGATGTGATCAAGCTGAAGAAGCTGTATGGCAAGGAGTACATGGGCGTTGACCGCAGCACCTTCCTGATCGACAAGGACGGTGTGCTGCGCCAGGAATGGCGCGGGGTGAAGGTGCCCGGGCATGTGGATGCAGTTCTGGCTGCTGCTCAGACCTTGAACAAGGCTTGAAATTGAATGGGGCTGCCTTGCAGCCCTTCGCGGGCACGCACGCTCCCACAGGAATTGTGCAGGGCCCAGTGGGAGCGGGCATGCCCGCGAAGGGCCGCAGAGCGGCCCCAATTACATTCAAAGCATCGGTGAAACGCTAGGCTCCTGCTTGGGCCACGCATCCAGCACGGCCTTGATCAGCGTCGCCAGCGGGATGGCGAAGAAAATCCCCCAGAACCCCCATAGCCCGCCAAACAGCAGCACCGCGCAAATAATCGCCACCGGGTGCAGGCTCACCGCTTCGGAGAACAGCAGCGGCACCAGCACATTGCCATCCAGCGCCTGGATGATCGCGTACACCGTCATCAGGTAGATGAACTGGTCGCCCCAGCCCCACTGGAACAGCGCAATCAAGGTGACCGGCACAGTCACGACCACCGCGCCCACGTAGGGCACCACCACCGACAGCCCCACCAGCAAGGCCAGTAGCGCTGCGTAATTGAGCCCCAGGCTGATGAAGGCAATGTAAGTGGCAATGCCGCAGATCAAGATCTCGATGCCCTTGCCGCGGATGTAGTTGGCGATCTGCCGGTTCATCTCGCTGCCCACCCGGCTCAGCAAGGTGCGCTGGCGCGGCAGGTAGCCGCTGACCCAGCGGCCAATGAGTTCGCGATCCTTCAGGAAGAAGAACACCAGAATCGGCACCAGCACCAGATAGATCATGGCATTGACCAGCAGTGGCAGGCTGGACAGCGAGAAGGTCAGCGCCCATTGACCAAACTTGCCAATTTCACCTCGCACCGACTCGATGGCGTGCAGCACCTGCTCGTCCGACACCAGGTGCGGATACCGCTCCGGCAGCAGCAACAACAACGACTGCCACTTGCCGAGCATCCCCGGCAGCTCGTTGAACAGCGTAATCAGCTGGTGCCACAGCAACGGCACCAGCACCAGCATGAACACCGCCAGCGCGCCCATGAACAGGGCGAACACCAGCATCACTGCCAGCCGTGTCGGTACCCGCACGCGCTCCAGGGCGTTGACCAGCCCCTGCATCAGAAAAGCCAGCACCATGCCCGCCAGCACCGGCGCGAGCATGCCGCCCAGGGTGAGCACTGCGGTAAATGCCAGGAACAACAGGACCGCCAGCACCACCGCTTCCTCATCGGAGAAGTAGCGCTGCACCCAGTCGCGAAAGACTTTGAACATTGACGATCCTTGGAAAAGACTCAGGCCTTGCGCAGCCAGTAAGTGTAGGTACCGGCCTCGGCCGTTTCATGCAGCAGGGTATGACCGGCCAGCTGGGCGAAAGTGCGGAAGTCGCGCTGGGAGCCTGCGTCAGTGGCGATGACCTTGAGCACCGCACCACTGGCCAGGCGATTGAGCTCCATCTTGGCCTTGAGCAGTGGCAAAGGGCAATTCAGCCCGCTGGCGTCCAGTTCGGCGTCGCAGGTCAGGGTGTTACTCATCGCAGGGTCTCCAAAGGCGTCGCCAGGCTGCTTCCTGGCATGGCTGGCTAGGATAGCGCCACTGGTCGTCAACGTGTGAGCCCGCTACAGTAGGTATCTTTGATCCGACGCGAGCTTCATGCATGAATCTACTGCGCCCTACCCTGCTGACGCTGGCCTGCCTGATGGCCCTTCCCGGCCATGCTGACGACCTGCCATCACTGGGTGATGCCAGTTCTGCGATCGTCTCGCCGCAACAGGAGCACCAACTGGGCCGCGCCTGGCTCAGCCTGCTGCGCGGCCAGGTCAATCAGCTCAATGACCCACAGCTCAAGGACTATGTCGAAACCAGCGTTTACAAGCTGGCCGAAACCAGCCAACTGCAGGACCGGCGCCTGGAGTTCATCCTGATCGACAGCCGCGAGCTCAACGCCTTCGCCGCCCCGGGTGGCATTGTCGGGGTCAACGGTGGGCTGTTCCTCAACGCCCAGACCGAGGGCGAATATGCCTCGGTGCTGGCCCACGAACTGGCGCACTTGTCGCAACGCCACTTCGCGCGGGGTGTCGAGGCTCAGCAGCGCATGCAGCTGCCGATGATGGCGGCGCTGCTGGCCGGCATCGTGCTGGCCGCAGGTGGCGCCGGCGATGCGGGCATCGGCATGATTGCCGGCACCCAGGCAGCGGCCATTCAGGAGCAACGGCGCTTCTCGCGCCAGAACGAACAGGAAGCCGACCGCATCGGTATCCAGAACCTGGAAAAGGCCGGCTACGATCCACGCAACATGCCGACCATGTTCGAGCGCCTGGCACGCCAGTACCGGTATGACGCCAAACCGCCGGAATTCCTGCTGACCCACCCGGTGACCGAATCACGTATTGCCGACACCCGTAACCGCGCCGACCAGGCGCCCAAGGGTGGCATTGAAGACAGCATGCGCTACCAACTGATCCGCGCCCGGGTGGCACTGATCTACGAGGGCACACCGGGGCTTGCCGCCAAACGCTTCCGTGCCCAACTGGACGAAGACCCAAAGCTGGACGCTGCACGTTATGGCCTGGCCTTGGCGCAGATCAAGGGTGGGCGATTGAACGAGGCGCGTGAAATGCTCAAGCCGCTGCTGGCCAAGGCGCCCAACGACATCACCTACAACCTGGCACAGATCGACCTGGACATTACCAACAACCGCCTGGCCGACGCCCAGCAGCGCGCTGAGCGGATGCAGGGGCTGTACCCGGGAAACTACCCGCTGAAACAGGTGCGTGCCGACCTGCTGGTGAAACAGAACAAGCCGGCCGAGGCCGAGAAGGTGTTGAACGAGCTGGTCAAGAGCCGCCCGGATGACCCGGATGTGTGGTACGACATGGCCGAGGTGCGTGGCTTGTCGGGCAATACCATTGGCTTGCACCGGGCGCGGGCCGAGTACTTCACGCTGGTCGGCGACTTTGACCAGGCAATCCAGCAGCTGGATTACGCCAAGCGTCGGGCAGGCGGTAACTTCCCGCTGGCCTCACAGATTGACCAGCGCCAGCGCGAGATCATGGAGCAGCGGCGCATGGTTCAGGAAATGATGGGGCGCTGAAGGCGATTCGCGGGCAAGCCCGCTCCCACAGGTACTCCACCGCCTTGGTAAACGGTGCAATATCTGTGGGAGCGGGCGAGCCCGCGAAGAGTATGACGCGGTCTGGCGTCAGGCATTACCAGACAGCTTCAGCCGCGCCGCCTGGGTAAAGTCCAGCATGCGATTAAGCGGCTTGATCGCCTTGGGCACCAGCGCCGGGTCAACGAAAATCTCGTTGGTGCCGTTACGCAGGCAATCCAGCACCCGCTCCAGGGTGTTCATCGCCATCCACGGGCAGTGCGCGCAACTGCGGCATGCCGCGCCGTTGCCGGCGGTGGGGGCTTCGACGAATTCCTTGTCCGGGCACAGCTGCTGCATCTTGTAGAAGATGCCGCGGTCGGTGGCGACGATGAAGGTTTTGTTCGGCAGGGTCTGGGCAGCCTTGATCAGCTGGCTGGTGGAGCCCACCGCGTCGGCCAACTCGATCACCGCTTCCGGCGACTCGGGGTGCACCAGGATCGCAGCATCCGGGTACAGCGCCTTCATGTCGGCCAATTGGCGCGACTTGAACTCCTCGTGAACGATGCAGGCACCGTCCCACAGCAGCATGTCGGCACCGGTTTGCTTCTGGATGTAACGGCCCAGGTGCTGGTCCGGGCCCCAGATGATGGTTTCGCCGTTGTCCATCAGGCTTTCGACAATTTCCAGCGCGCAGCTCGAGGTCACTACCCAGTCGGCGCGTGCCTTCACCGCTGCGGACGTGTTGGCGTAGACCACCACGGTGCGCTCAGGGTGCTGGTCGCAGAAGGCCGAGAACTCTTCTACCGGGCAGCCCAGGTCGAGCGAGCAGGTGGCCTCCAGGGTCGGCATTAGCACGCGCTTTTCCGGGGTGAGGATTTTTGCCGTCTCGCCCATGAAGCGCACACCGGCCACGATGACCGTTTCGGCCGGGTGGTTCTTGCCGAAACGGGCCATTTCCAAAGAGTCGGATACACAGCCGCCGGTTTCTTCAGCCAGTGCCTGGATGACCGGGTCGCAGTAATAGTGGGCAACCAGCACCGCATTCTGGGCTTTGAGCTCGGCAGCGATGGCCGCACGGTATTCGGCCTCCTGCTCGGCTGTCAGCGGGTTGGGCTGCTTGGCGTCGAGGTGGGCCTGAACCAAAAGGCGTTCGGAAATCTGGGTCATGATCGCTGGACCTGCAGGCGCGCTTGCGCGTCAAATCGAGTGTATCACCCGGCCCTGGCAGATCGGCTAAGGGTGCCGGACGGCACACTGACCGCCACGGCCCTCTGCGGGCGCGGATTATTATCGGAGGCCGAAGGCTACAGACAATCCAGCGATTACTAAAGTGGTTTTTGTGTTGCCTGTACTGGCCTCTTCGCGGGTAAACCCGCACCTACACTGTGAAATCCTTGTAGGAGCGGGTTCACCCGCGAAGAGGCCGCAACAGGAGAAACCATCACCCCTGCGGCGACAGGGCCGCCAGATGCGCCGCCATGAACATGGCAAATTCTTCCACGGTCATTTTTCGGCCATTGAAATCGACCATGCCCTCGGCATAGTGCAGGCTGCTGACCACATCATCGCCCTGCAAGGTGGCCATGCCGCTCTGCAGCGCCATCATGCCGACCATCTCCCCCGCCTGGCTCGACTGCATGGCAATGGCTTGGGCATCGGTCTGGCCATCCAGCAAGGCTTGCAAGGTCGCCAGGTCACCGATCATCGGCTTGGACAGCGACAGCTTGCCTTTCACCTCAGTGATGATCTGCTTGCTCAGCTGGTCCGGCGGCAGGTCGAAGCTGGTCGGCGCGGCAAGGTCCATCGACAGGTTGAAGCGGCTCTCGCCATTGGCGGTCTTGAACGACAGGTTTTCCACCGCCAGCTTGGGCTTGGCGGCCAGCAATTTCTGCAAGTCACCCTGGAAGCGGGCCTTTTCGGCATCGTCCATCTGGATCTGCGGCACCGGCTGGCCAGCAGCACTGGCGGCCTCGAACTCCGGCAAGTGCGACTGGTACCACTTCGACAATGCCTGCAGCGCCGGGGCGTTGACAGACGTCACGCTCACCGCCATCTGCGCCTTGCCTACCGCGCGGCCATCCCAGCTGATGTCGCCGACTTTGTACTCCGCGCGGCCACCCACGGTGTCCGCGCCCTCGAGGGTTTGCAAGGCCTTCTGCTCCAGCCCCTTGATCAGCAGCACCTGCTGTCTGGGCCCAAGTGTGACCTTGGTTTCAGCCAACGCCAGATCGACGTTACCCACATAGATGGCATCGTGCGCGGTGGCTGCGAGGTTACCGCCAAACTTCAGCCCTTTGAGCTCGAACGTGGCCGGCGGCTGGTCGTCTTGCACCCTTTTAATCACGAGACTGTCGGCCTGGCCGTGGAACGTCGAGGCCTTGCCCTCCTTGTCCCCGCTGACTTCGAACTGCATGCCCGAGAAGTCCAGGCTGTTGCCATCCGCTTCATCCAACTTGAGCGGCGCCAGCTGAACCTGGCTGACCACACTGCCGCTGTAACCCAGGCTGGTCTGCGCACTGATCGGGGCCTTTTCACCCGCAGCGGCGAACCATGGCGCGACGGCCTCATCCTTCTGCAGCGTGCTGTTGCTGACCGCCATTACCGGCATCAGCTTCAGCGCCCTGACCCTGGACCAGGGAAACGGGCCGTGCTCGATCTGGTCGGTCACGCCCACGTCAAAATTAATCACTTCGCCCTCACCCACGTTGATGTCGCGAGCCTTGAGCCGGTACTGGGCAGTACTGCTGAAGAGATGCTGCTCCAGCGACACACGCTCGATGCTCATGCTACCACCGGTACTGACCAGGGCCTTTCTGAGTTCGGCGTTGCTGCGTGCAAGGGCGTTGTCCAGCTCTGCAGGCAGCTGCTTGCCGGTGTACCAGGCGCCTGCGGTAGTTGCGACGGCAATGGCGATAGCCAGGCCGGAAAGGATGCCAACTGATTTCTTCATGAATAGAACCGATTGCTGTCCGTAAGGGCTTCGAAGGCGGCCAGAGGCCACGCAGAAAACGAAGAGTACCACCCCCGATTGGACCGAGCGCTGGCCCAGGTCGAGAAATGCCATTTTTCGGACACGTCTGACACCGAGGCAAGCAAGCAAAGGATTCGTTAATTTTTACGAACACGCCAGTTGATCATAATCGCAAATAAACGCGCAAAAACCGAACAAAACCCGTATTTAATCGATAAATATTTCAATTTAGCAACATCTTGTCATGTTTAACTTGACACCCACCTACCCATCGTTTTTTATTTTCACCACTCTGCGCGCCTCGCGCCTCCCGCCGCTCCAACATAAAAGGTGAACAATATGGAGCCCATCCGCTCGCCCTTGCCGCATGCGCAATACACCGTGCCCGTCGTTTACGCCCAGCAGCAGGAGCCATGCCAGCATGCAGCCTGACCAGAGCGCTTCCGGCAACGGCCAACTCCGCAAAACCCTGCGCCTCTGGCACGTGATCATCATCGGCCTGGCCTACCTGACCCCGATGACCGTGTTCGACACCTTCGGCATCGTCAGCGGGATTACCGCCGGCCACGTACCCAGCGCCTACATTCTGGCGCTGGCCGGCATCCTGTTCACCGCCGTAAGCTATGGCACCCTGGTAAAGCGCTTTCCGCAGTCGGGTTCGGCTTACACCTATACCCAACGCGCAATCAACCCGCATGTGGGCTTCCTGGTCGGCTGGTCTTCGCTACTGGACTACCTGCTGCTGCCAATGGTCAACGCACTGCTGGCCAAGCTTTACCTTTCAGCCATGTTCCCGGAAGTGCCGGAGTGGATGTGGGTGGCCGGCTTCGTCACCCTGATCAGCCTGATCAATATGCGCAGCGTGAACCTGGTGGCGCACTTCAACCTGCTGTTCGTGGGTGTGCAGGTGGCGATCATCGCCGTGTTCATCTACCTGTGCGTGCGCGGCCTGGACCATGGTGAAGGGCTGGGTACCACCTGGAGCCTGATACCGTTCGCCGACAGCCAGACCCAGTTCAGCGCCCTGGCCGCCGGTGCGACCATCCTGTGCTTCTCGTTCCTGGGCTTTGACGCGGTCACCTGCCTGTCCGAGGAAACTCGCGATCCGGCCAAGACCATCCCCCGGGCGATCTTCCTCACCGCATTGATCGGTGGCGTGGTGTTCATCACTGTGTCGTATTTCATCCAGGCCTACTTCCCGACCATGGCCCGTTTCCACGACCAGGAAGCGGCCCTGCCCGAAATTGCCCTGTACGTTGGCGGCAAGCTATTCCAGTCAATCTTCATCGCCTGCACCGTAATCAACACCATCGCCTCGGGCCTGGCCTCGCAAACCAGCGTGTCGCGCCTGCTGTATGTAATGGGCCGTGACAACGTGATCCCGGCCAGGGTCTTCGCCCGCCTGCATTCGCGCTACAAGACACCCGTGCTGAACATTGCCGTGGTCGGCGTCATTTCGCTGTCGGCGATCTTCTTCGACCTGGTGACTGCCACCTCGATCATCAACTTCGGCGCCCTGGTCGCGTTCAGCTTCGTCAACCTGTCGGTGATCAACCACTGCTACCTGCGTGAAGGCAATCGCAAAGGCCTGTCCAACCAGTTGAAGTACCTGGTACTGCCTACCATCGGCTTCTGCATCATCGTCTCGCTATGGCTGGACCTGAACGCACATTCGCTGATGTTTGGCGGCATCTGGGCTGCGCTCGGGCTGGTCTACCTGGGCTGGCTGACCAAAGCCTTCCGCTCGGCACCACCCAACTATGTCGCCGAATGAACCCTGCTGCCCACAACGCCCGCGCCTGACCGCGGGCGTTGTATTTGACCGATAAGGAAAGCCCTCATGCCGCTGCGTCGCCTCTCCATCCAATGGAAGATCACCCTGCTCGCCGGGCTGTGCCTGCTGGCCATTGTCGCCTTGCTGGTAGCCACCTCGCTGACCCAGGCGCATCGCAGCGCTGCCCTGGTCAACCAGGCCAACACTGCCATGCTTGAAAACAGCGCCCGCCAGCGCCTGCAGGCCCAAGCCGAAACCCAGGCCTTGCGTATCCAGCGCTACTTCATGGACGCCTACCAGTACGGCAATGGGTTTGCCCGCCTGGTGCAAGTGCTGAAGGCCCGTGGTGGTAGCGACCTGCGCGCCGAACTGACCCGCCAGGCGCGTGCCAGCCTGGCCGGCAATCCGGATGTGATCGGTCTGTACCTGGTGTTCCAGCCCAATGCCCTGGACCAGCAGGACAGCCAGTACCTCGGCCAGGACGCCGTGGGCAGCAATGAGAGCGGGCGTTTCTCGCTGTACTGGTCACAACCCAGCCCCGGCACCCTGGAACTTGAAGCCATGCCGGAAACGATGCTCGGTGACAACAGCATTGGCAGCAACGGCGCGGCGAAGAACCGCTGGCTGACCTGCCCGCAGGACACCGCCAGAACCTGCATGCTCGAGCCGTACCTCGACGAGGTCAACGGACGCCAGGTGCTGATGACCAGCATCGCCCTACCATTGCTGGAACACGGCAAGGTCATCGGCGTGGTCGGCATTGACATCGGCCTGGCCAACCTGCAGCAACTGAGTGTGGACGGCCGCCGCGATCTGTTCGACGGCCAGGGCCAGGTGAGCATCGCCACCGCCGCCGGCCTGCTGGCCGGCAACAGTCGCGACGACAGCGCACTCGGCAAGCCCATGGACAAGGCGGTAGCCGACGGGCTGCTGCGCGTGGCCCACCCCTTCATGCCCATCCCTGACACAGCCCCGTGGCAGGTATTGCTGGAGTTGCCGGAAAGCGTGCTGCAGGCCCCTGCCGTAGCCCTCAACCAGCGCCTTGATGCCCATAACCAGAACGCCAACCGCATCAGCCTGCTGATAGGCCTTGGCACGGCAATCGCCGGCTTGCTGCTGGTATGGCTGACCGCGCGCGGCGTTAGCCGGCCAATCCTGGCCGTGGCTGCACGCCTGGAAGACATTGCCAGTGGCGAGGGCGACCTTACTCGCCGCCTGGACTACGCCCGCCAGGATGAACTGGGCCAGCTCACCAGCTGGTTCAACCGCTTCCTCGACAAGTTGCAACCGACTATTGCCCAGGTCAAAGGGTCGCTGCAGGAGGCACGCGACACCGCCGACCAATCGGCCGCCATTGCCAGCCAGACCAGCAACGGCATGCAGCAACAGCACCGCGAAATCGAACAGGTGGCCACAGCGGCCAACGAAATGAGCGCTACAGCCCTGGATGTCGCCCACAACGCCTCGCAGGCGGCCCAGGCCGCACGTGCTGCGGATCAGGCCAGCCAGGAAGGCTTGCAACTGGTGGACAGCACGCGCCAGGGCATCGACCGCCTGGCCGCAGGCATGAACACTGCCATGGACGAGGCGCGCGCACTGGAAGACCGCAGCGGGCAAATCGGCTCGGTGCTTGAAGTGATCCGCACCATTGCCGAGCAAACCAACCTGCTGGCACTGAATGCCGCCATCGAAGCGGCCCGCGCAGGCGAAGCCGGGCGTGGCTTCGCCGTGGTTGCCGATGAGGTCCGCGGCCTGGCCCAGCGCACGCAGGTCTCGGTGGAGGAAATTCGCCAGGTCATCGAAGGCCTTCAACAGGGTACACAGGACGTGGTCGGGGCCATGCATGCAGGCCAACGCCAGGCCCAGGACAGCGCCGCACGCATGGAGCAGGCATTGCCAGCACTGCAGCGCATTGGCGAGGCGGTGGCGGTTATCAGTGACATGAACCTGCAGATTGCCTCGGCAGCGGAAGAGCAGAGCGCGGTGGCCGAGGAAGTGAACCGTAACGTGGCCGGCATTCGAGACGTGACAGAATCACTGGCCGGGCAGGCCGATGAATCAGCACGCATCAGCCAAGCCCTGAACCGGCTGGCCAACCAGCAGCAAGCGCTAATGGAGCAGTTTCGCGTCTAGCCTGTGAGGGCCTCTTCGCGGGTAAACCCGCTCCTACACGGGATTTGCACTGCTCTTGTAGGCGGCGCCAGCCCCTGTAGGAGCGGGCTTGCCCGCGAAGAGGCCGGTACAGACACCACAGCATCATCGTTTTTACTGAGCACTATTCATGCAAACCGCAACCCGATCCACTTTCTTCGACATCACCAGCGAACAAGGGCTTTTACGCACCTCGATCGCCGCCACCCTGTTCATTGCCACCATCGGCATCGCCTTCGGCCTGGCCTCCGGCTCGTTTTCCATCGTCTTCGACGGCGTCTACTCGTTGGTGGATGCCAGCATGAGCGGGCTGTCGCTGGTGGTGGTCAAGCTGATCACTTCGCACACCACCAGCGTGCAGATGTCGCGCAAGCTGCGCGAACGCTTCACCATGGGTTTCTGGCACCTGGAGCCCATGGTACTGGCGCTCAACGGCATCCTGCTCGGCGGCGTGGCCATCTACGCGCTGATCAACGCCGTCAGCAGCCTGCTGCAAGGCGGGCGCCACCTGGAGTTCGGCATTGCCATGGTCTACGCAATGCTGACGGTGATCACCTGCGTGACCATCGCCGTCGTCGAGGCCCGCGCCAACCGCAAACTGAAGTCAGACTTCGTACGCATGGACGTCAAGGGCTGGGTGATGTCGGCCAGCATCACTGCCGCACTACTGATCGCCTTCTGCTTTGGCTATGCCGTGCAGGGCACTTCGCTTGAATGGGTATCACCGTACATCGACCCGGCGGTGCTGGCGCTGGTGTGCCTGGTGATCGTGCCGTTGCCGATGTCGGTGGTGCGTCAGGCGCTGTCTGAAATCTTCCTGGTCACCCCCGGCGACCTCAAACTGCACGTGGATGAAGTGGCCAAGGCCTTCGTCGCCCGCCACGGCCTGCAGTCTTACCGCGCCTATGTCGCCAAGGTCGGGCGCTCGAGGGAGATTGAGCTGTATTTCATCGTGCCCAAAACCATGGCGGCGAAGACCATCGATGAATGGGATGCCTGGCGCAACGAGATTGGCGACGCGGTAGGCGGCGAAGGGCCGGACCGTTGGCTGACGGTGGTATTTACCGGGGATCCTGAGTGGGCCGAGTAAATCGAGGCGCTTTGCGCCCCAGCATTCCAAAAACGAAAAAGCCCGCGACCATTTCTGATTGCGGGCTTTGACGTACTGAGTATGGTGGGTCGTGTAGGATTCGAACCTACGACCAATTGGTTAAAAGCCAACTGCTCTACCAACTGAGCTAACGACCCGTTGGATGGCGCGTATAATACTGATTTCTAACGGGAAATCAATACCCCATCAAACTTTGTTCAAAAATACCGCGTCGGGTCTTCGATACCGGCAGCCTTGAAGCCATCGGCGCGCAGGCGGCAGCTGTCGCATTTGCCACAGGCGCGGCCGTCATCGTCGGCCTGGTAGCAGGAAACGGTCAGGCTGTAGTCCACACCACGGGCCATACCAGCCTGCACGATCTGAGCCTTGCTCATGTTCTGCAACGGCGCCTGGATGCGGAAGCCCTGCCCTTCTACGCCAGCCTTGGTCGCCAGGTTGGCCATGCGCTCGAAGGCCTCGACGAACTCGGGCCGGCAATCCGGGTAGCCGGAGTAATCCACGGCATTGACGCCAATGAAGATGTCGCGCGCTTCCAGCACTTCTGCCCAACCCAGGGCCAGCGAAAGGAACACAGTATTGCGCGCCGGCACGTAAGTGACCGGAATGCCTTCACCCGGCGCTTCCGGCACGTCGATGCTGCTGTCGGTCAATGCCGAACCGCCGATGCCGTCGAGGTTCAGCCCAATCACCTTGTGCTCGACCACGCCCAGGTCGCGGGCCACGCGGGCAGCGGCGTTCAGCTCGGCACGATGACGCTGGCCGTAGTCAAAGCTCATGGTGTAGCAGCTGTAGCCTTCGGCTTTGGCCATGGCAACCACGGTGGCTGAGTCCAGGCCGCCGGACAACAGGATTACTGCGCGTTTTTCAGTCATGTGTACGTGCTCCTCAATCAACGTCCGGGCTCGTCGTTCCACAGCAGCTTGTGCAGCTGCAGCTGGAAGCGTACGGGCAAGTTGTCAGCAACGATCCAGTCTGCCAGGTCACTGGCGTTCACCTGATGATGGCTGGGTGAGAACAACACCTCACCGGCACGCTCAGCCAGGTTGTACTGGATCAGCTTGGATACCGCCCAGTCATAATCCTCGCGGGAACAGATGACGAACTTGACCTGGTCGTTACGTGTCAGCTGCTCGATGTTCTCGTAGCGGTTACGGTGCGACTCTTCGGAGCCTGGGGTTTTCAGGTCGACCACACGGCTGACGCGGGTGTCGGTGCCGGCAATATCCAGCGCGCCGCTGGTTTCCAGCGACACCTCGTAACCGGCGTCACACAGCCGCTGCAGCAACGGCAAGGCGTTGGGCTGGGCCAGTGGTTCGCCACCGGTGACACAGACGTAGCGCGGCTTGAAGCCGGCCACTTGCTCAAGGATCGAATCAAGGGTGCGTACGGTACCACCACTGAAGGCATAGGCACTGTCGCAGTACTGGCAACGCAGGGGGCAACCGGTGAGGCGCACAAATACCGTGGGCAGCCCGGCCGTTCGCGTCTCACCCTGCAAAGAGTAAAAGACTTCGGTGATGCGTAATGTGTCTTGCATGCTCGCCACGGGCGTGACAGCTAAACAGGCTGTCCGCCTCCGTCAGGCACTGTCGCGGACTCGACATAGCGTTATCCGCAGCAGCGTGTTTACGAAAAAAGGGCAGTGATTCTAACGAAAAAACCCGCGACTGGCGCGGGTTTCTTTCTAGCGGTACAGCGGCAACGCCTAGAGCCTTTGCAGGTCACGCTGGGCCAGTTGAGCGGCAGAGGTGCCGGGGTACTGGGTGATGACCTGCTGCAGGATGCCCTTTACCTTGTCGGTGTGGCCCATACGGCGCTCGACATCAGCCAGTTTGTACAGCGAATCTGGCACCTTGCTGTGCTTTGGGTACTTCTGGCTGACCTGGGCAAAGGCCTGGCTGGCGCCTTGCAGGTCGCCCTTGGCCAGGTTCACCTCACCCAACCAGTATTGGGCATTACCGGCATACTGGCTGTTGGGGTACTTGCGCAGGAAGGCATTGAACGCCTGACTGGCCTTGTCGAAGTCTTTCTGTTTGATCAGGTCGAACGCAGCATCATAGTAGAGCTTTTCTTTCGCCGGATCGCTGGGCTGGCTACTGCCGGCCGGTTGTTGCGCAGCAGCACCTGCTGCGGCATCGGGGGCGGCATTGGACGCACCACCACCGGAGGAATTGTCAGGGGTTGCGGCAGGCGCAGCGCCACTGTTGATGCGACGGTCCAGGTCCTGGTAACGCTCCAGGCTTTCCTGCTTCATGCGCGACACATCGTTTTGCAGCTCTTCGATGATGCCTTGCTGGCGGGAAATCTGATCCTGCATCTGTTGCAGCTGCATGAACAGCTGACCCTGTGCAGAGGCAGGGGCCGAAGCCCCTGACCCGGCATAGGCGCCGCTCGTGCCATAACCCGCAGGCGGATAGCTGCCTGCGTTGTCATCTACTACAGGGACCTCAGCCCAGGCCGCAAGCGGCAGGCTGAGTGCGAGGACGGTTACTACACGGCGGCACATACGCATAAGAACTTACTTACGCAGTTCTACGCGACGGTTTTGAGCCCAGGACTGCTCGTCGTTGCCGGTAGCAACTGGACGCTCTTCGCCGTAGGAAACCAGTTCCAGCTGAGCAGGGGAAACGCCCTGCAGAACCAGGTAGCGCTGAACGGCTTTCGCACGACGCTCACCCAGAGCCATGTTGTACTCGCGGGTGCCGCGCTCGTCGGTGTTACCTTCCAGAACAACACGGTTGCCGTTGGCTTTCAGGTCCTTGGCGTGAACGTCCAGAGCGCGCATGGCTTCTGGCTTCAGGTCCGAGCTGTCGTATTCGAAGTAGAAGGTGGTGATTGCGCGCAGGGCGGCTTCTTCGCTCAGGGAGCCGTCAACAGCGCCAGTGTTGGCACCGTAGCCAGCGTTAGGATCTACAGCAGCGCCTTCGCCTGCGTTGTCACCGCCCTTCGAGGAGCAACCTACAGCTACGGCCATGGCCAGGGCCAGCGCAGCAAATTTACCAAACTTCAGCATTTCCATCGTGAAACTCCTAATGAAACCCCAGTGTGTTAAGCAAAACGTATACGCCGCAATCAGTTCAGGTAAGGGGACCAGGACGGTTCTCTGACTTCGCCTTGAGCGGTAGGAAGTGGGAGCCTCACGCGGCCATTAAGCGACACGAGCATCAAGACTCCCCGGCCCTGCTGGCGGGTGGCGTAGATTAGCATGGTGCCGTTTGGCGCAACAGTGGGAGACTCATCAAGACTTGTTTCAGACAGAATCTTTACACTTCCGCGCTGCAAGTCCTGTGCCGCCACTTTGAAGTTGGTAAAACCTTGTTGGCGATGAATCATTACCAGGGTCTTTTCGTCCGCCGAAAGTTTCGGGTTGGCGTTGTAGTTACCCACGAACGTTACGCGCTCGGCACCACCACCACTGACCGACTGTTTATAAATCTGCGGTTTGCCGCCACGGTCGGAAGTGAAGTAAAGGGTGTTGCCATCTTTGCCCCAGAACGGCTCGGTATTGATACCCGGGCCTGCAGTAACACGGCTGATCTGGCGCGAAGCCATATTCATCACGTAGATGTCCGGGTTGCCGTCCTTGGACAGCACGAACGCCAGGCGCGAACCGTCCGGCGACCAGGCTGGCGCGCCGTTCAGGCCCTCGAAGTTGGTGACCTGCTCGCGACGGCCAGTATCGATGTTCTGCACGAAGATACGTGGGCGCTTCTGCTCGAACGAAACGTAGGCGATACGCTTTCCATCCGGCGCAAAGCGCGGCGACAGGATCGGCTCACGCGATTGCAGCAGGGTCACCGCACGCGCTCCGTCATAGTCCGAACGCTGGAGGGTGTAGCGGGTGTTGTTGGTGGAGAAACGCTCGGCCGTCACGTACAGCATGCGCGTAGAGAACGCGCCCTTGATGCCGGTGAGCTTCTCGAACGACTGGTCCGCAATGTAGTGCGCCATGTCGCGCAACTGGTCGGTGCTGCCCGCTACGCTGCCGGTCAGCACTTGCTGCTCGGTGGCGACGTTGAACAGCGCGTACTGCACCTGCAGGCGACCGCCGGACGGCACGATGCTGCCGACCATTACGTACTGGGCTCCCAGCGCTTTCCAGTCACGGAAGATCACTTCGCTGGCCTGCGACGGCTGGCTGATCATGTTCTGCCGCGGAATTGGCGAGTAGTAGCCAGAGTTGCGCAGGTCGTTGCCGATGATGTCGGCGATGTCTTCCGGCAGCACGCTGCCGCCCTGCAGACCGAACGGCACTACCGCGATGGGCGTAGCCCGGTCGCTGCCGCTGGTGACCAGGATGTTCTTTTCCTCTGCCACCGCCATGCCTGCCACGCAGCACAGCATGACCAGCAGTCCTCTCAGACGTTTAATCACAACGCTAGATCCTCAGGTGTAAATGTCATCTTGAACGAACGATAACGGTTGAAATCGCTCGGCTTCATACCCTGCATCTCGGTCAGACGACCAATGTTCTTGACCGCAGCCACTGCCGAACTGTCGTACGGGCCGTCACCACTGGAACGGGCCACGCTGACACTGGTAATGGTACCGTCCGGCAACATGCTGACCTGCAGGGTCACCGTCATGCCCTTGCGCGCGGAAGGCGGACGCGCCCAGCCCTCGGCCGCGCGCATACGAATCAGGTCGTCGAAGTCGCCAGCCACCTGATCGCCCTGCTCGTCGGCCAGTGCCTGCTGCCGCTCGGTGGTGTCAGACAACAGCTCGGCCAAGGCCTGGGCTTTCTTGTCTTCTGCCGCCTTGCGGGCCGCTTCCTGTGCCTTTTTCTTCTGGGCGTCTGCAGCGGCCTTCTTCTTGGCCTCTTCAGCTGCCTTCTTCTTCGCATCCTCGGCCGCCGCTTTCTTCTTGGCGTCCTCGGCTGCTTTCTTCTTGGCCTCTTCGGCTGCCTTCTTCCTGGCGTCCTCGGCGGCTTGTTTCTTCGCCTCTTCAGCGGCCTTTTTCTTGGCCTCTTCTTCGGCTTTTTTCTTGGCGATGTCGGCCTGCTGCTTCTCGGCGGCTTTCTTCGCCTCATCGGCCTTCTTGGCTTCGGCGGCTTTCTTCGCCTCGGCAGCCTTGGCAGCTTCAGCGGCCTCGGCTTTTTTCGCTTCAGCCGCCTCGCGAGCCTCTTCGGCCTTTTGAGCAGCGTCGGCCTTCTTTTGTTCCGCGGCCTTCACGGCCTCTTGCTCGACCTTCTTCTGTTCCAATTGCTCGACTTCGGTCTGGCGTGAAGCGGTTTTCTTCGCCTCCCCGGCAATTTTCTGATTGGTCTGGGTGGTCGCCTGGCTCTTGGACTTGAGCTGATACAGGGTAGCCTGAACAATCGGCTTGGATGGCGGCAGCTCAGGCGTCATGGCAAAACTGACGAACAGCAGGGCGAACACCAGCACATGCAGGCCGATGGCCCAGACACTGGGCCAGAAGTAGCTTTCCGAGGCGGATGGCTCTCGCTGTTGCATCAGGGCGCCTCGGTAATCAGGCCAACGTTACCGACACCGGCCTTCTGCAACCCGCCCATGGCACCCATGACCGCGCCATAGTCGACAGCCTTGTCGCCACGAATGAACACCTGGGTCTGCTTGCCCTGGTCACGGCCGGCAGCAATGATCTTGGTGACGGCGTCGGTCATGGCCGGCAAGGTCATGGCCTTGTCCATCTGCTTGTCGGTATCGACTTCACTGCCGAGGTTCCAGTAATAGGTTTTATCGGCCTTGATGGAGATGGTGAGGATCTGGACGTTGTTGTCCTGCGGCAAGGCTTCGCTGGAAACCTTGGGCAGGTCGACCTTCACGCCCTGGTTGAGCATGGGCGCCGTCACCATGAAGATGACCAGCAGCACCAGCATCACGTCGATGTAGGGCACCACGTTCATCTCGGCGACGGGCTTGCGTTTGTGGCGAACTCGGGCCATGGGCTTCTACCTGATTACTCTTCGCTGGTGTGCACTTTGCGGTGCAGGATCGCCTGGAACTCGTCGGCGAAGGTGTAGTAACGGCCGATCAGCACTTCACTGCGCGCGGCGAAACGGTTGTAGGCAATGACAGCCGGGATTGCCGCGAACAGGCCGATGGCGGTAGCGATCAGCGCTTCGGCGATGCCCGGAGCAACGGTGGCCAGGGTGGCCTGCTGGGCGCTGGCCAGGCCACGGAAGGAGTTCATGATGCCCCACACAGTGCCGAACAGGCCGATGTACGGGCTGGTCGAACCAACGGTGGCCAGAAACGGCAAGCTTTGCTCGAGTTTTTCTTCCTCCCGCGAGATGGCCACACGCATGGCACGGCCAACACCTTCCATGACGGCATCCGGGTCAACACCCGGCTGCTGGCGCAGGCGCGAGAACTCTTTGAAACCGGCACGGAACACCTGCTCCACGCCGGAGTCCGGGTCTGGGTTGCTGCCTGCCTGGCGGTACAGCTTGGACAGGTCGATGCCCGACCAGAAGCGCTCTTCGAAGGCATCCAGCGCACGACGACCGGCGCGCAGCATGGTGCTGCGCTGGAAGATCATGATCCATGAGGTGACCGAGGCGGCCACCAGGGTCAGCATTACCAGCTGTACCACCACGCTGGCATTGCTGACCAGACTCCACATGGAGGTATGGTCGACGACGTTAGCTTCCACGCTTATTCTCCTGCATTCGATTGATTACCCGAGCCGTCCGCCGCAAAGGCGTCGCGCAGCTGGGGGGGTATGGCTCGGGGTTTGAAAGTGTCGGCGCGCACGGCGGCCACCAGGAACTGCCCTTCGCAAAGCAGCATTTCATCCTTTTCCCGCCACACCTGCTGTACGAAACGCAGGCTGGCGCGATTGAGTTCAAGTACTTGCGCGGTCACCCGCAATTCGTCATCAAGCCGCGCCGGCGCGTGATAGCGCGCTTCGCTGGAGTGGACCACGAACAGCAGGTTGTCTTCAGCCAGCTGCGACTGGGAAAAGCCCAGGTGCCGCAGGCGTTCGGTGCGCGCGCGCTCCATGAATTTCAGGTAGTTGACGTAATACACCACGCCGCCCGCATCGGTATCTTCGTAATAGACGCGACACCGATGTGCGAACGGTTCGAGCTGATTTTGCGCGCGCATACTCTAGTGCTTACTCCTCAGCTTGCCAATCCGCTATGGCAACTGTTTTTCTTCATTAATGTCTTATTGCCAGCGCACCAAAGGCATGCCAGCGGTAGGACCACAAAAAGTCGCTTTTGATCTGTCATTCATCGCCTGGCTCGGAAAAATCGCCCCCCTCCCCCAAGCGCCCGGGGATATTCAGCCCAAAGTGCAGGTAGGCATGCCGGGTGACCACGCGGCCGCGCGGTGTGCGCATGATGTAGCCCTGCTGGATGAGGTACGGCTCAAGCACATCCTCGATGGTATGACGCTCTTCACTGATGGCCGCAGCCAGGTTGTCCACACCCACCGGGCCGCCATCGAACTTCTCGATCATGGTCAGCAGCAGGCGACGGTCCGAATGGTCGAAGCCACGCTCGTCGACGTCCAGCAGGTTCAGCGCCATGTCAGCCACGGCCTTGGTGATCTGGCCCTTGCCGCGCACCTCGGCGTAGTCACGCACGCGGCGCAGCAGCCGGTTGGCGATGCGCGGCGTGCCACGGGCACGGCGGGCAATCTCGTAGGCGCCCTGGTCCTCGATGGCCAGGCCAAGGATGTTGGCCGAGCGGCTGACGATGGTACTCAGATCCTTGTCGTTGTAGAACTCCAGGCGCTGGACGATACCGAAGCGGTCACGCAGCGGGTTGGTCAGCATGCCGGCACGGGTAGTAGCCCCCACCAGGGTGAAAGGTGGCAGATCAAGCTTGATGGAACGGGCGGCCGGGCCTTCGCCGATCATGATGTCGAGCTGGAAGTCCTCCATGGCCGGGTACAGCACTTCTTCGACAACAGGCGACAGCCGGTGGATTTCATCGATGAACAGCACGTCGTGCGGCTCGAGGTTGGTCAGCATGGCTGCCAGGTCGCCGGGGCGCTCGAGAATCGGCCCCGAAGTGCTCTTCACCGACACCCCCATTTCATGGGCGATGATGTTGGCCAAGGTGGTCTTGCCCAGGCCGGGCGGGCCGAAGATCAGCGTGTGGTCAAGCGACTCGCCGCGGCCACGGGCGGCCTGGATGAACAGCGCCATTTGCTCGCGCACCACTGGCTGGCCGATGTACTCGTCCAGGCTCAGCGGGCGAATCGCACGGTCCTGGACTTCTTCGCGGTCGCGGCCACTGGCGGCAATCAGGCGGTCGGCTTCGATCACTTGGTAATCATCCCTTTCAGGCTGCGGCGGATCAGCTCTTCACTGCTCAGGCCGGCCTTGTCCTTGATCGCGGCGATGGCCTTGCTGGCTTCCTGCGGCTTGTAGCCCAGCGAGACCAGAGCACTGACTGCATCGGCCTCGGCACTGGACTCGCTGGCGACCGGTAAAGGCCCATCGGAGACCAGGGTGAACATGGCCGGCGAGGTTTCCCAGGCTTTGAAACGGTCCTTGAGCTCGACCAGCAAGCGCTCGGCGGTTTTCTTGCCGACGCCTGGCACGCGCACCAGGGCTGAGGTGTCCTGGGCCTGCACGCAGCGCACCAGCTCATCCACTTCCAGCCCGGACATCAGCGCCAGGGCCAGCTTCGGCCCTACGCCGTTCAGGCGGATCAGCTCGCGGAACAACTCGCGCTCGCGTTTTTCGGCAAAGCCGTAGAGCAAGTGGGCATCTTCGCGCACGACCAGATGGGTATGCACCGTGACGGGTTCCCCCACTTTGGGCAGACGGTACAGCGTGGTCATGGGGACTTCCAGTTCGTAACCCACGCCGTTGACGTCGATAATCAGGTGAGGCGGTTGTTTTTCCGCCAGGGTGCCGCGCAAACGTCCAATCACGTTCCGATCCTTCCTCTCGGGGAGCCGGTCAAAGACCGCTCAACCCTATCAGCAAATGCAGCAGGTGAACGTATCACCCGAACAAAATGTGTATCAGCGCATGAAGCGCTTACAGACGCAAGCGCCCGCCGCGTCGCCGCGCGGTGGTCAAGCCATGCGGCACCAGACTGGAGCGGGTGTGTGCGTGGCACAGCGCGATGGCCAAGGCATCGGAAGCGTCAATCTGCGGCTTTTGCGTCAATTTCAGCAGGTGCATGACCATCATCATCACCTGCTCCTTGTTGGCACCACCTGTGCCGGCCACGGCCTGCTTGACCTGGGTGGCGCTGTACTCGGCGATTTCCAGGCCAGCCTCGGCGGCGGCGACGATAGCCGCGCCCCGCGCCTGGCCAAGCTTGAGCGCCGAATCGGCGTTGCGGGCCATGAACACCCGTTCGATGCCCATGGTCACCGGGCCGTGCTGGGCAATGATTTCACTGACACCACGAAAAACAATCTGCAGCCGCTCGTGCAGCTCACCGCTGCCGGTGCGGATGCAGCCCGACGCCACGTACTCGCAACCACGGGCGGTCTGGCGTACCACGCCATAGCCGGTGATGCGCGAGCCAGGGTCGATACCTAGAATCAGAGTCATAAAGCCCGTCGAAAAAATGATGCATCTCTACAAACTGCGCCGGCCCTTTCGCGGGTAAACCCGCTCCTACAGGTACTGCACCACATTTGAAATGGGCTTAATACCTGTAGGAGCGGGTTTACCCGCGAAAGGGCCGGCACAGGCGCTATCAAACGCTCAGCGTTGGCACAAAATGCCAAATCACCTTAGCCGAGGTTTTCCATGATCTCGTCGGAAATCTGGGCATTGGAATAGACGTTCTGCACGTCGTCCAGGTCTTCGAGCATGTCGATCAACTTGAGCACCTTTTCGGCACCGTCCTGGTCGAGCTCGGCGCTGGTGGTCGGCTGCATGACGATTTCCGCGTCAGCGGCCTTGAAGCCAGCCTCTTCCAGGGCGTTACGCACGGCATAGAAGCTGTTGAACGAAGTGAATACGTCGAACGAGCCATCGTCGTTGGCCACCACGTCGTCGGCATCGGCCTCCATAGCCGCTTCCATCAACGCGTCCTCTTCCACGCCCGGGGCAAAGCTGATCTGGCCTTTGCGCTCGAACAGGTAAGCCACCGAGCCGTCAGTACCCAGGTTGCCGCCACACTTGGTGAAGGCATGACGCACGGCGGCAGCGGTACGGTTGCGGTTGTCGGTCATGGCTTCGACCATGATCGCCACGCCACCCGGGCCGTAACCCTCGTAGCTGAGCTCTTCGACGTTGTCGCTTTCGTTGGTGCCGGCACCACGGGCCACGGCGCGATCGATGATGTCGCGGCTCATGTTGGCGCCCAGGGCCTTGTCCAACGCCAGGCGCAGGCGCGGGTTGGATGCCGGATCAGGGCCACCCTGCTTGGCAGCGACCGTCAGTTCACGGATCCACTTGGTGAAGACCTTGCCTCTTTTGGCATCCTGGCGCTCTTTGCGGTGCTTGATGTTCGCCCACTTGGAATGACCAGCCATAACGACTCCGAATCCTTTGAATCACAAACAGCCCCGCCCCATGACGGGGCGGGACGGGAAAATACCTGCGTCGAAACGCAAAGGCGCATCCATGTGGATGCGCCCGGGGACTGCTTACTCGACCTTGGTCTGTTCGCGCAGTCGGATGTGCAGTTCGCGCAGGGCCTTGGCGTCGACCAGGCCGGGGGCCTGGGTCATGACGCATGCGGCGCTCTGGGTTTTCGGGAACGCGATCACTTCACGGATCGACTGGGCGCCGGTCATCAGCATGACCAGACGGTCCAGACCGAACGCCAGGCCACCGTGAGGCGGCGCCCCGAACTTCAGAGCGTCGAGCAGGAAGCCAAACTTCTCTTCCTGCTCTTCTGCCCCGATACCCAACAGGCGGAATACCGCCTGTTGCATCTCTTTACGGTGGATACGGATCGAACCGCCACCCAGCTCGGTACCATTCAGAACCATGTCGTAGGCACGGGACAGGGCGGTGGCCGGGCTGGCCTCGAGCTCTTCCGGGGTGCACTTCGGCGCGGTGAACGGGTGGTGCAGAGCAGTGAAGCTGCCGTCTTCGTTCTCTTCGAACATCGGGAAGTCGACGACCCACATCGGCGCCCACTCGCAGGTCAGCAGCTCGAAGTCGTGACCCAGGCGAATACGCAGCGCGCCCAGGGCTTCGCTGACCACCTTGAACTTGTCGGCACCGAAGAACACGATGTCACCGTCTACGGCGCCAACGCGATCGAGGATGTTGTTGAGGTTGGCCTCAGGGATGTTCTTGACGATCGGCGACTGCAGGCCTTCGACGCCCTTGGCGCGCTCGTTGACCTTGATGTAGGCCAGACCCTTGGCACCGTAGATACCGACGAACTTGGTGTACTCGTCGATTTTGCTGCGCGGCATGCTGGCGCCGCCTGGCAGACGCAGGGCAGTAACGCGGCACTTCGGATCGTTGGCCGGGCCGGCGAACACTTTGAAGTCGACATCCTTCAACTGGTCGGCAACGTCGACCAGTTCCAGCGGAATACGCAGGTCTGGCTTGTCGGAGCCGTAGCGGCGCATGGCCTCTTCGAAGGTCATGTGCGGGAACTCACCGAATTCCAGGTCGAGCACTTCCTTGAACAGCTTGCGGATCATGCTTTCGGTCAGGCCCATGATCTCGCTTTCATCGAGGAAACTGGTCTCGATGTCGATCTGGGTGAATTCCGGCTGGCGATCGGCACGCAGGTCTTCGTCACGGAAGCACTTGGCGATCTGGTAGTAGCGGTCGAAGCCGGCGACCATCAGCAACTGCTTGAACAGCTGGGGCGACTGCGGCAGGGCGAAGAAGCTACCGGCATGGGTACGGCTTGGCACCAGGTAGTCGCGCGCGCCTTCCGGAGTGGCACGGGTGAGGATCGGCGTTTCGACATCGAGGAAGCCGTTGTCGTCCATGAAGCGACGGATGCTGCTGGTGATGCGCGAACGCAGGCGCAGCTTTTCAGCCATTTCCGGGCGACGCAGGTCGATGAAGCGGTAGCGCAGGCGGGTTTCCTCGCCGACGTCGGAGTACTCGTTCAGCGGGAACGGCGGGGTTTCCGCCTCGTTGAGCACAGTCAGCTGGTAGCCGAGGATCTCGATGGCACCGGAGGCCATGTTGGCATTCACCGCACCTTCAGGGCGCTTGCGGACCTTGCCGGTGATCTGTACGACATATTCGCTGCGCACGCGGTCTGCGGCGGCGAAGGTTTCGGCGCGATCCGGGTCGAACACGACCTGGGCCATGCCTTCGCGGTCACGGATGTCGAGGAAGATCACCCCGCCGTGGTCGCGGCGACGATGGACCCAGCCGCAAAGGGTGACTTCCTGGCCGTCCAGGCTCTCGTTCAGTTGGCCGCAATAATGGCTGCGCATCATGATGGTGGTTTCGCTTCTCGTGATTCGTGTATTCGGTGGAGGCCTTGGCCGCCCGGAGGGCTAATACTGCAAGACCCGGTCACAGCATTCAACTCAGTCGGCCTTGTCGCCGCCTGCCAGATTCTTTTTCGCCCCGGTCTTGAAGTCGGTTTCGTACCAACCGTTACCGCTCAGGCGAAAGCCTGGCACCGACAGCAGCTTTTTCAGTGCCGGTGCCTGACAGGCCGGACAATCGATCAGCGGCGCGGCGCTGATCTTCTGCAGCACTTCCATGCGGTGCTCGCAGGACGCACATTGATAGTCATAAAGGGGCATGGGTGTCTCTCGTCAACCATAACGCTGGCTGCCGGGGCAGCAAAAAGCGGGATTATATATGGTTAGCAAGCACTGCGCAGCCCGCCAGGCGATCAGCGCGCACTTGGCGAGTCCTGCAGCCACGCCACGCAGATTACCCGGATCAGCCCGCTGAAGTTGCGCACACCGCCCTGGCGCAGGTGCACTTCACGGTCCACGTAGGACAACACGGCACTGACCGAACAACGGTTGGCGGCGGCGATGCGTTCCAGGATATCCCAGTAGACAGCCTCCAGGCGCAGACAGGTAGAAAAGCCGTTGAGCCGCACGGAACGTGACACCGGCTGCGTCTGCAACATGTCGAAGTCCGCCTTGAACGGGTCAATGCACTGTTTTCCTGGCCAACTGCCCTGGCCAACCATACGCTTGCTCGCTTGCATCATGCGCCACACCTCCTCGTCACAGGTACCAGGTGGCCTATGAAGCGCTGACGGGCGAGCTTAAAGCAGCGGCAAAGTCTTCCTGCACAACATGAGAAACCCGGCCGGACATACCGACCGGGGCTGTTTGCTCGATAAGCCTCAGTTGCCGTCGAGCAGTACCCGCAGCATCCAGGCAGTTTTCTCGTGCACCTGCATACGCTGCGTCAGCAGATCTGCGGTCGGCTCGTCACTGACCTTGTCCACCACAGGGAAAATGCTGCGCGCAGTGCGCACCACGGCCTCCTGCCCCTGAACCAACTGGCGGATCATCTCGTCTGCCGGGGGGACACCTTCCTCCTCCTTGATCGACGAGTGCCGTGCATAGAATGCATACGAACCCGGTGCCGGGAAGCCCAGGGCACGGATGCGCTCGGCGATCGAATCGACTGCCAGCGCCAGTTCGTTGTACTGCTCTTCGAACATCAGGTGCAGGGTTCGGAACGACGGGCCGGTGACGTTCCAGTGAAAGTTATGGGTTTTCAGATACAGCACGTAGGTATCCGACAACAGGCGGGACAACCCATCGACGATGGACTTGCGATCTTCTTCACTGATACCGATATCGATTGCCATGAAGCTCCCCTTTCCATAAGGCTTGAGACTCAAGCGGACTCCGACCACTGTAGCAACACTTGGCGCATGCAGCATGTGACATGGCGCAACACATCGCCCGCTGGGCGGCCTGCGGTTTGAGTAGGCTGCGGCTTTACTGTTAAATAGGCACTGTGCCACCCGTGCGGACTGTCATTGCCGGGTGCATAGGCTGGCCTGCAACGTGTTCGCGCCCTATACCTCATGCGCACCGTGCTGCCAGCTCTTCCTGTGATCGGCCTTATCAACAGTGAGCCAACCCCATGTTCAAGATCGTCCATCTGGTGACGGGCGTGGCAGCTTTGCTGCTATCGCTCATACCCAGCCTGAAAACCGATGCGATACCCTTCCTGCAACAACCCGAAGCGGTCTACCTGGCCCTGCTCGGCCTGCTCAACCTGGTGCTGGCGCCGGTGGTGCCACTGTATCATCGCGGCGCGCGGCAACAACTGCAGCACCTGGCCTGCGCCCTGCTGGTGGTCGCCGTCGTGCTACAGACCCTGACACTCCTGGCCCGCCCGGAAATGGGCAACCTGGCAGCCCTGGTCTGTGCGGCGCTGGCCGTGGCCATGCATCTGGCCGTGGGCTTTGCTCGCAGCCCGCGCAAGGCGCGCAGCAGTCAACACGCGACACAGGACGCCGGCAACCGTGATACCGGCACCGTCAAATGGTTCAACACATCGAAAGGCTTTGGTTTCATTTCCCGCGACTCGGGTGATGACATCTTCGTGCACTTTCGGGCCATCCGCGGTGAGGGCCACCGCATCCTGGTCGAAGGCCAGCGCGTGGAGTTTTCGGTGATGCACCGCGACAAGGGCCTGCAGGCCGAAGACGTGGTTGCGGTAACCCGCCGCTGACCAACGGCTGACCGGCTGACGTTATCAACGGCAAGCCAGGCTCCACAAGGTCCGCGCTGCTCCTGAGGGCAGCATCATACCTGTGGTGGCTGGTTTGCCGGCGATAGCAGCCTGGAAGCACTCAATAATGGGGAGGCGGCGCCTCTTCCCCTTCACTGCCATACTGACCAACCATCTCTTCATGACGCTTGATCAGCTCGGCCATCTGCAATTGCAGACGCTCGATCACCCGCGCTTGCTCCACCACCACGTCATTCAGCGCCTGGATAGCGTCATCCTGAAACGCCTGACGGGTTTCCAGTTCGACCATACGCATTTCCAGTGTCATCTCAGGCCTCTTGGTAACCAGCAAGTTGCAGCCTGCGCAGGCGCTGGCGAACAGCTTGCAGTTGATCATCGGTGTAGCTTACAGGTGCACACTTGCCCCATACCGGAGCCGGCCACGCAGCGTCGTCGCGCTGGCGCACGATCACATGCATGTGCAACTGGCTGACCACGTTGCCCAAGGTAGCCACGTTCATCTTGTCGGCTGCGTAGCTGGCCTTCAGCGCTTCTGCCAACAGGGTGGTTTCCTGCCACAACTGCTGTTGCTCTGCCGCATCCAGCTCGAAAAGCTCACTGATACCAGCGCGCTTGGGCACCAGAATGAACCATGGGTAATTGGCATCCTTGCTCAGCAGCAGCTGGCAAAGCGGAAACTCCCCCAGCACCAGCGAATCCTGCTGCAAACGCGAATCGAGGACGAACACGGCAAATCTCCTTCAGGTAATACCATCCCGCGTCAGGCGGAAAACAGGCCAGCAAGGATACCTTGCACACTCCCGGTAACACAGCGCTACTTTTCGCACCAAAATGAGGCCGCCTGCCCGCCCTCCCCACACCCGCCACCCCACAAACGACGCCGGATGAACAAGTTACGGTAACACCTTGACTCTAAAGGCAGCTTTTTAAATTCTAATGATTCTTGATCGCAAAAGTCACACGAACAGCCTTCGTCCCGCATTTACGGGACTTTCCGACCCTCGGTAGCAGGTTTTGTGAAAATTTCATGAACTGTTGCGAATTTTGAGCACGCTTGTTGCATTCCCTTCACGCCAAGTCGGCACGACATCTGCAGTAGCAGGTGTACGCGACAAATAACAACAGCGACATGGGTTACCAGGGAGTTTCCTCAACCGGAATCGGCAGTTACAGATTCGTTACGGTGACAGGAACAGCGCTGAGGTTATACGGCCCCTGAACCGGGGCGTGATTTGCGACATGGAAATACTTAAAAGCGACACGGTGAAAAAGTTCCGCAAAGAGTGCTTATAGCCATATCGCCAACAACAGTCTGCGTGCTATACATTTTCGCCGACATAACAAGAAAGAGCTGCCCCATATAACTAAAAGACTTGGACGCAGCGGTACTCTTCCTAAAAACCAAAGGAGCAAATCACGATGCGCGTGATGAAGTGGAGCATGATCGCCCTGGCCGTTGCGGCAGGGACCTCGCAGTTGGCAATGGCCTCGGCACAGGACGAGTCCAAAGGTTTCATCGAAGACAGCAAGCTGAACGTCAAGACCCGCATGCTGTATTTCAGCCGTGACTTCCGTAACAACGCGCCTGGCTCCCAGAGCCGCGTTGAAGAAACCGGCCTTGGCTTCCTCGGCACCTTCGAATCGGGCTTCACCCAAGGCACCGTAGGCTTCGGTATCGACGCCATCGGCATGCTGGGCCTCAAGCTGGACAGCGGTAAAGGCCGCGCCGGCACCGGCCTGTTCCCGACAGGTGCCGACGGCCGTTCGCAAGACGACTACTCCGAAGGCGGCGGCGCAGTGAAAATGCGCATTTCCAACACCGTGCTCAAGTTCGGCGACCAGTTCACCGCCCTGCCAGTACTGGCTACCGACGACAGCCGACTGCTGCCGGAAGTGGCTGAAGGCGGCCTGATCACCAGCAACGAAATCGATGGCCTGACCCTGCATGCCGGTCACTTCACCGCGCTCAACGCCCAGGCTCAGACCTATCACGACAGCCTGAACCTGACTGAAGCCAACGTCTTTGGTGGCACCTACGCCATTACCGACAGCCTCAGCACCAGCGTCTACTACTCGCGTGTCGAAGATCACTTCCGCAAGTGGTACGGCAACATCAACTGGGCGCTGCCGATCAGCGACAAGCAAGGCCTGGTGTTCGACTTCAACATCTATGACACCAAGTCGATTGGCAACAACCTGACCGGCGCCTACGTCAGCAAGTCCGACGGCACCAATGAGCTGGACAACATCGCAGCCAGCCTGTCGGGCGCCTACAACATTGGCGCCCACACCTTCACCCTGGCCTACCAGAAAGTCAGCGGCGACGGTGATTACGCGTACGGCGTGGACGGTGGCGGTACCGTCTTCCTGGCCAACTCCGTTGCCCGTTCCGACTTCAACGCCGAAGACGAAAAATCCTGGCAAGCGCGCTACGACCTGAACTTCGCCGAGTTCGGTGTACCTGGCCTGACCTTCATGACCCGTTACGTTCGCGGTTCCGGTGCCACCACCCGCACCACCGACAGCGGCAAGGAATGGGAACGCGACATCGACGTCAAGTACGTGATGCAGAGCGGCCCGGCCAAGGACCTGAGCTTCCGCGTGCGTCAGGCCACCTACCGCTCCAGCGACGGTGTGTACTACGGCTCCTCGTCGATCGACGAACTGCGCCTGATCGTGGAGTACCCGCTGAGCATCCTGTAAGCCTGGCTTGCAGTGCCCCGCACCTGAAAAAGCCCGGCAATCACGCCGGGCTTTTTCTTGGCTGACAAGTGTCACGCCCTGGGGCATCCTGTACGCCTTCGTTTCCCCCCCGTACAATGCGGGGCTATTTCAACGTCTTAGGCAATCGACACGGCTAACCATGCGCACCAGTCAATATTTGCTCGCCACCCAGAAAGAAACCCCTGCCGACGCAGTGGTCATCAGCCATCAGCTCATGCTGCGTGCCGGCATGATCCGCAAACTGGCCTCCGGCCTGTACACCTGGCTGCCGATGGGCTTGCGGGTAATGCGCAAGGTCGAAGCCGTGGTGCGTGAGGAAATGAACGCCGCCGGCGCCCTGGAAGTGCTGATGCCGAGCATCCAGCCCGCCGAACTGTGGCAGGAATCCGGTCGCTGGGAGCAATACGGCCCTGAGCTGCTGCGCGTGAAAGACCGCCACCAGCGCGATTTCTGCGTCGGCCCAACCCACGAAGAAGTGATCACCGACCTGGCCCGTAACGAGCTGTCCAGCTATAAACAGCTGCCGCTCAACATGTACCAGATCCAGACCAAGTTCCGTGACGAGATCCGCCCGCGCTTCGGCCTGATGCGTGGCCGCGAGTTCATCATGAAGGACGCCTACTCGTTCCATGCCGACCAGGCTTCCCTGCAGGAAACCTACGATCGCATGCACCAGGCGTACAGCAATGTGTTCACCCGCCTGGGCCTGGACTTCCGCCCTGTGCAGGCCGACACCGGCTCGATCGGTGGCAGCTACTCGCACGAGTTCCACGTACTGGCCGAGTCCGGCGAAGATGACGTGATCTTCAGCGATAGTTCCGACTATGCCGCCAACATCGAGAAAGCCGAGGCCATCCCGCGTGAAACCGTGCGTCCAGCACCTACCGAGGAGCTGCGCCTGGTCGATACCCCGAACGCCAAGACCATCGCCCAGCTGGTGGAGAACCACGGCCTGCCGATCGAAAAGACCGTCAAGACCCTGATCGTGCGCGGCGCCGAAGAGGGCAAGCTGATTGCCCTGATCGTCCGTGGCGACCACGAACTGAACGAAATCAAGGCCACCAAGCTGGAACAGGTTGCCGACCCGCTGGTCATGGCCACCGAAGCCGAGCTGCGCGATGCCATTGGCGCCGGTGCCGGCTCGCTCGGCCCGCTCAACCTGCCACTGGAAATCATCATCGACCGCTCGGTTGCCCTGATGAGCGACTTCGGCATTGGCGCCAACATCGACGACAAGCACTACTTCGGCGTCAACTGGGAGCGCGATCTGCCGGTTCCACAAGTCGCCGACCTGCGTAACGTGGTCGAGGGCGACCCAAGCCCGGACGGCCAAGGCACTCTGGTTATCAAACGCGGCATCGAAGTGGGCCACATCTTCCAGCTGGGCACCAAGTACAGCGAGGCACTGAAGTGCCAGGTGCTGGGCGAGAACGGCAAGCCGGTCGTACTGTCGATGGGTTGCTATGGCATTGGCGTGTCCCGCGTGGTTGCTGCTGCCATCGAGCAGAGCTATGACGACAAAGGCATCATCTGGAACGACGCCCTGGCTCCGTTCCAGATTGCCCTGGTACCGCTGCGCTACGAAACCGACGTGGTCCGCGACGCAACCGACAAGCTGTATGCCGAACTGACTGCCGCCGGCTATGAAGTGCTGCTGGACGACCGCGACAAGAAGACCAGCCCAGGCATCAAGTTTGCCGACATGGAGCTGATCGGCATCCCACACCGCATCGTCGTCAGCGATCGCGGCCTGGCCGAAGGCAACCTGGAGTACAAGCACCGCACCGAGCAGGACGCCCAGACGTTGCCGCTCAATGAAGTGCTGACCTTCCTGCAGGCCCGCGTTCGCCGCTGACAACCAATGCACGAGTGATCATGTTCAAGCGAAGTACCTTTACCCTGGGGAGTGCCGCACTGTGCGGCACCCTGCTCGTCAGCGGCTGCGCCAACCAGATGTCCCAGCGCAGCGACCATGAGGAGCGCGTCGAGCGCAAACTGCTCGAGCACACCCTGCAGATCGATGTCGGCGAGCCGAAGGTGATGGAGCTTCCGCAGCGACGTGTGCGCGTGCACGAGCAAAAGCGCTTCGAAGTCACCGAATTCGAAGTGACCCGTCGCTATGACCGCTACACGCCTTACCAGCCCTGGCGGGAGATCTACGAGATCCCGCTGGGTGCAGTGGCCGTGGTGGCGGGCGTCGGCGCCAATGTGGTCAACGTCTTCGCCCTGGGCAACCTGCCGCAAAGCATCACGCACGACTGGCTCAGTTATGGCGTGGATGGGCTCAACCCGTTCATGAACGTGCCATCCAACGGTCGCGCCCAGCAGAACCTGGCCGGGATCAGCGAAGTGCAAAAAGGCAAGCGCGAGGAATTCACCAGCCTGCCCTGGAGCGAGCGCCTGGTGGAGGTCAAGGCCGGCAAGATGACCCACGAGCTGACCACCGACCGTAACGGCGTGCTGCGCCTGAACCTGCTCGACAGCCCGTTCTCCGAGCAGAACCTCAACCACGTCGGTACCTTGCACCTGCAGGTACATGACGAGGACAATGCGGTACGAGGCGATGCCAGCCTGCTGGTCAGCGCCACCCTGCGCAACAAGCTGCTTGAGGCCCATGAACTGATCTTCGATGACCTCGAAGATGATGAAGTCGGCCAGTGGGTGCACCGGGTCAAGCGCTTGTCCGAGCTGGGCCTTGAAGAGGAAGCCAGTGAAATGGAACAGAGCCTGATCGAGCTGACACGCAACGATCCGGAACTGCAGCAGGAGTTCTTGCAGTCGCTGACCAAGGCCACTGGCCGGTTGGTGGCCGATCCGGGCGTGCATTAACAGAAGGGGCTGCGTTGCAGCCCCTTTCATTTATTAGGCGGGAACAGCTCTAGCTGTTCATGCCCTCCCCGCAAGTCACGCAACCGCACCCCTACCCCTAACAAGCGTACCGGCTTGCCACCACGGGCGAACGCCTGCCCCAGCAACTGCCGATAACTCTCCAGGTCCCGGCCCGCGCCCGCCTGCTCCATGGTGGTCTGGCTGAAGTCATGGAACTTGACCTTGACGAATGGTTTGTCTGGCCGGTAGCTGCTGTCCATGCGGGCGATGCGTTCGTTCAGACTGTCCAGCAGCTCTGGCAGCCGCGCCAGGCAAGTGGCCAGGTCTGGCAGGTCGGCGTCGTAGGTGTTTTCCACACTCACCGACTGGCGTCGGCTGTCGTTATGCACCGCACGCTCATCGATCCCCCGCGCCAGCCCCCACAACCGCTCGCCAAAACTGCCGAACTCGCGCACCAACGCCAGCCGTGACCACTCACGCAAATGCAGGCAGGTTTCGATGCCCAGCCGCGTCAGTTTGTCGGCCGTCACCTTGCCCACCCCATGCAACCTGGCCACTGGCAAGGCGGCAACGAACGCTTCCACTTCATTAGGGGTAATCACGAACAGTCCATTGGGTTTGCGCCAGTCACTGGCGATCTTGGCCAGAAACTTGTTAGGCGCCACACCAGCCGACACGGTGATATGCAGGGTACGGGCAACACGCCGGCGAATGTCCTCGGCGATGCGCGTGGCGCTGCCCGAGTACCACTGGCTTTCGCTTACATCCAGATAGGCTTCGTCCAGCGACAAAGGCTCGATGAGCTCCGTGTAGTCGCGAAAGATCGTGTGGATTTCCCGTGAGGCCTCACGGTAGGCCTCGAAGCGCGGCTTGACGATCAACAGATCGGGGCAGAGCTTCAGCGCATGCCGTGACGACATGGCCGAGCGCACTCCATAGGCACGCGCTTCATAGTTGCAGGTGGCGATTACCCCGCGGTGGTCGGGCGAGCCCCCCACCGCCATGGGCCGGCCGGCCAGGCGCGGGTCGTCACGCATCTCGATCGCAGCGTAAAAACAATCGCAGTCGACGTGAATGATCTTGCGCAAGGACATGGACGACCGTCAGCACTGTAAATTCATACAGATAGTATCGCATGCGCCCTGCTCTGAAACAGCTCACCGGCCTGACTACACGATAATCGGCCTGAAAGCCCCGCCGTGCCTGAGCTGGATACTGTTATCAAGCGCTAAGGGTTTGAACAAAAAAGGTTTTTCCAAAACAATTGCTTGACATCGGAGCGCAAATCCGTAGAATTCGATCTCACAGGCGCGGGATGGAGCAGCCTGGTAGCTCGTCGGGCTCATAACCCGAAGGTCGTCGGTTCAAATCCGGCTCCCGCAACCAGATTCGAGAAAAGGCCACTGTTAACGCAGTGGCCTTTTTCTTTGCCCGCAGAAAAGCTTTTTCGAAAAAGCTCGAGAAATCAATGCCTAGCGCTTGACATATAAACCGTACGCTGTAGAATTAGCCCCACTGACGCGGGATGGAGCAGCCTGGTAGCTCGTCGGGCTCATAACCCGAAGGTCGTCGGTTCAAATCCGGCTCCCGCAACCAGATTCAAGAAAAGGCCACTGTTAACACAGTGGCCTTTTTCTTTGCCTGTTGGTTAGCGTTTTCGAAAAAACATCGACAAATCAAAGCCTAGCGCTTGACATACAACCTACACACTGTAGAATCCGCCCCACTGACGCGGGATGGAGCAGCCTGGTAGCTCGTCGGGCTCATAACCCGAAGGTCGTCGGTTCAAATCCGGCTCCCGCAACCATATTCGTCAGAACAAACCCCGCCTGTGTAAGCAGCGCGGGGTTTGTTGCTTTTTACCCTCCTGACTTTTGCCACCTCGATTTTCCCTTCCCTCATGCCACTCCGCAGGCTTGAGATGTCGCGCCCTGGATGAACTATCTTTAACCCTGCCAAGCCGCTGCAAACGCCTGAGGCCGGAGTACCATTGGATACGTTTTCCTAAGGGACTTTCACTTGGCCGCACCTTTCCCTCACCTCGCGCTGCATGCCCGGGGCAACTCATGACTTCGCACAATCCCGAACCTGCGGTGCCACTCGCTACGGCACTACCCGGTGCTGTGCAGCGTCTGCCCTTACTCGAACGCCTGAGTCGCTACCGCCAGCCCATAGGCCTGATGGTGACCCTGTTATTGTTCACGATGGCCTTGATTGCCTGCCGCCACCTGCTGAACGAACTGGACATCTATGCCTTGCACGATGCCATGCTCAGCGTGCCGACCCAGTCATTGCTGGGCGCCTTGCTGGCAACGGGGGTCGGCTTTGTGATCCTGCTGGGCTACGAGTGGTCGGCCAGCCGCTATGCCGGCGTGAAGCTGCCAGCACGCAGCTTGGTACTGGGCGGCTTCAGCGCCTTTGCCATCGGCAACGCCATCGGCCTGTCGATGCTCTCTGGCGGCTCGGTTCGCTATCGCCTGTACGCACGCCTGGGGCTGGGTGCTGGCGAAGTCGCACGCATGACTGTGTTTGCCAGCCTGTCACTGGGCTGCGCGCTGCCGCCCCTGGCCGCCCTGGCGACATTGAGCAACCTGCCGGCGGCCTCGACAGCTCTCGGGTTGGCGCCCGGCCTGCTGGCAGCTGTCGCCAGCGCCGTGCTGGTGCTGTCTGCCTTGCTGGTCATTGGCTTGTACCGCCGACGCCTGGCCGAGCAACCGTTGTCCGATAACCTGCTCGTTCAACTGGGCCGGCGCACACTTCGCCTGCCCAATGCGCGCCTGGCGGCCCTGCAACTGCTCATTACCGCGCTGGATGTAGGGGCGGCTGCCACCGTGCTCTACCTGTTGCTGCCAGAAGCCCCTCCTTTCGGCGCATTCGTACTGGTATACCTGCTGGCCTTGGCTGCGGGCGTGCTCAGCCACGTACCGGGCGGCGTCGGGGTATTCGAAGCGATCCTGCTGGCGGCCTTTGCCGACCAACTCGGTGCCGCACCGCTGGCCGCTGCCTTGCTGCTGTACCGGCTGATCTATGTGGTATTGCCACTGCTGCTGGCCTGCGTGTTGCTGCTGGCCAATGAAGCCCGGCGCCTGCTGTTTGCACAACAGGCCATCAAGGCCGCTTCGGGTCTGGCCGCACCGGTCCTGTCTATTCTGGTGTTCCTGTCCGGCATGGTGCTGCTGTTTTCCGGTGCCACGCCCGAGATAGACACGCGCCTGGAGCACATGGGCTTCCTGGTGCCACACCGGCTGATCGATGCCTCTCATTTCGGCGCCAGCCTGATCGGTGTGCTATGCCTGCTGCTGGCCCAAGGCCTGCGTCGGCGCCTGTCCGCCGCCTGGCTACTGACCACCGTGCTGTTGCTGGTCGGCGCCCTGCTGTCGCTGTTGAAGGGTTTTGACTGGGAAGAGGCTTGCCTGCTGACCTTTACCGCCGCCCTGCTCGCTCTGTTCCGCCGCTCGTTCTATCGCCCCAGCCGCCTGCTGGAGCTACCCTTCTCGCCGGTGTTCCTGGTGGCCAGCGCCTGTGCAGTAGGCGCATCGGTGTGGCTGCTGCTGTTCGCTTACCAGGATGTCCCTTACAGCCATCAGCTATGGTGGCAGTTCACCCTCGATGCCGACGCACCACGGGGCCTGCGCGCTGCCATGGGCAGTGCCTTGCTGCTGGCTGCCGTGGCTCTGACGTGGCTGCTGCGCACAGCGCCGCCGGTGATCCACCTGCCCGATGAAGAAGAGCTGCAACGCGCCAACCGTATCCTGCAGGCCTCCGACCAGCCAGACGGTGGCTTGGCGCTGACTGGCGACAAGGCGTTGCTGTTCCACCCGCGTGATAACGCGTTCCTCATGTACGCCCGGCGCGGCCGCAGCCTGGTGGCGCTGTACGACCCGATAGGCCCAGCCCAGGAGCGTGCCGAAATGATCTGGCAGTTCCGCGACCTGTGCGACCTGCACCACGCACGGCCAGTGTTCTACCAGGTGCGCGCGGAGAACCTGCCGTTCTACATGGACATCGGCCTGACCGCATTGAAGCTGGGTGAAGAAGCCCGGGTCGACTTGCGCCGCTTCGACCTTGAAGCCAAAGGCAAGGAGATGAAAGACCTGCGCTACACCTGGAACCGCGGCGGACGCGATGGCCTGAGCCTGGAGATCCATGAGCCCGGCCACGCCCCGCTGGCTGAGCTGAAGGAAATTTCCGATGCCTGGCTCGGCGGCAAGAGCGTGCGCGAGAAAGGCTTCTCGCTGGGACGCTTCAGCCCGGACTACCTGCAGCACTTCCGCATAGCCCTGATTCGCTTCCAGGGCCGCCCGGTAGCTTTCGCCAACTTGCTGGAGACCCATGGAAACGAGCTGGCCAGCCTCGACCTGATGCGTGCGCACCCCGAAGCGCCAAAGCTGACCATGGAGTTCATGATGATCGGCTTGATCCTGCACTACAAAAGCCATGACTACGGGCGTTTCAGCCTGGGCATGGTGCCGCTTTCCGGCCTGCAACCAAGGCGTGGCGCCCCCTTGACCCAGCGCTTGGGTTCGCTGGTGTTCCGCCGTGGTGAACAGCTTTACAACTTCCAGGGGCTTCGACGCTTCAAGGACAAGTTCCAGCCGGACTGGGAACCCCGCTACATGGCCGTGCCAGCCGGGCTCGACCCGCTGGTGGCGCTGGCCGACACCGCCGCCCTGATTGCAGGCGGCCTGACTGGATTGGTGAAACGCTGATGACCCGACGCTTTTGGCTGTACCTGCTGGTTCCCCTGTTGCTGGCTGCCTTGGGTGGCGCGCTGGCCTTCTGGCTGTGGACGCGCCCGGCCCCCGAGGCACGCCTGGAACAAATGAGCATCAATGACACCAGCATCACCCTTGTTACCCCTGGCGTGCCCCCCAAGGTCCGGGTGGCCATCGGTGTGCCACAGGACCAGGCACTGACGGGCAAGCAACTGCTCGACCTGAGCCAGGCCGGTGAAGCCCAGCTGGTGCAGGTGACTCTGCCCCCTAATGATTGCAGCAAGCAGCAACAGGCCATGGACCAGGCGCTGGCCCAACTGCAGGAAAAACCAACCTTGGTCGCCGGTATCGGCCCCGGTGCCGCTCAGGCCTGGCGTTGGCTGGCAAGCCAGAACGATGACCAGGCGCGGGCCATTTCCGTGGGCTTCACCCTCGAACAGCCTGGCTGCCGGGCACCGCTGCCCAAGTCGGCGGCCCATGGCCACTGGAACGTCGCCTGGAACGACAACCCGGATGACGCCAGCGCCGCCTTCGTGCGCGACCAGGCCAACGCCGAAACCAGCATCAGCGACTACGACATCCACTTGCCACAAGTGCTCAAGGCGCAACTGACCCAAGCCTTGGTCGGCCACGACGGTAACGCACTGGCCATGCCGGTGGTCGAGGTGCCGGCCGGGCAAACGACAGACACGGTCACCTTGTTCCTCTCTGGTGATGGCGGCTGGCGCGACCTGGACCGCGACGTGGCCGGGGAGATGGCCAAGCTGGGTTACCCGGTGGTGGGCATCGACACGCTACGCTACTACTGGCAGCACAAGACCCCGGAACAAAGCGCCGCCGACCTTTCCGAGCTGATGCATCACTACCGGCAGAAGTGGGGTACCAAGCGCTTCGTATTGACCGGCTATTCGTTCGGCGCCGACGTGCTGCCGGCGATCTACAACCGCCTGCCAGTCGAGGACCAGCAGCGTATCGACGCGGTGATGCTGTTAGCCTTCGCGCGCAGTGGCAGCTTCGAGATCGAGGTCGAGGGTTGGCTGGGCAAGGAAGGCCAGGAAGCCCCAACCGGGCCGGAAATGGCCAAGCTGCCAACGTCCAAGGTCGTCTGCGTGTATGGCGTAGAGGAAACAGACGAGAGCGGTTGCACGGAAAACACAGCAGTCGGTGAGCGCCTGAAACTGCCTGGCGGGCACCACTTCGACGAGAACTACCCGGCACTCGCCAAGCGGTTGATTGGCGAGATCGAGACGCGCCAGGGCAAGTCCCGCGTAACTGAGCAGAATTGACAAGCATCAGGGCCGCCCTGCGGCCCTGACAGTGCTGTATGAACCACTCAGATCTCGACCTGCGTTCCCAGCTCGATCACCCGGTTCAACGGCAGGTTGAAGAAGCGCAGGTTGCCGTTGGCATTCTTCAGCAAGAACGCGAACAGGTTGCCCCGCCAGCGCGACATCCCCTCCAGCCGTGACGCGATCACCGTCTCGCGACTAAGGAAGTAGGTGGTGCGCATCGGCGTGAAGTCCAGGCCTTCCAGATGGCACAGCTTCAACGCGGCAGGCACGTCCGGCTCATCCATGAACCCAAAGTGCAGCAACACACGGAAGAATCCGTCGCCATAGGCTTCCACCTCGAAACGCTCATGTTCCGGCACCCGGGGCCGGTCTTCGCTGACCACAGTCAGCAGCACCACCTGGCTGTGCAGCACCTGGTTGTGCAACATGTTGTGCAACAGCGCATGCGGCACGGCATCGGAGCGTGCAGTCAGAAACACTGCCGTACCCTCGACCCGGTGCGGTGGCTGAATACGGATGCTGCTGATGAACAATGGCAATGGCAGCGCACCTTCATCGATGCGCTCGACCAGAATCTGCTTGCCGCGCTTCCAGGTGCTCATCAGCAGGAACAGCACACCGCCGGCCAACACCGGGAAGGCACCACCCTGGGCGATTTTCGGCACGTTGGCGGCGAAAAACAGCCCGTCGACAAACAGGAAGCCGACCAGAATCGGCACTGCGAGCAGCGGCGGCCACTTCCACAGCAGCAGCATCACCGCGGATACCAGAATGGTGGTCATCAGCATGGTACCGGTGACCGCAACCCCATAGGCAGCCGCCAGAGCGCCCGACGACCCGAAGCCGATGACCAACAGCACCACGCCCACCATCAGCGTCCAGTTCACCGCACCAATGTAGATCTGCCCCTGCTCGTCGCTTGAGGTGTGCTGAATGTGCATACGTGGGATGTAGCCCAGCTGGATGGCCTGACGGGTCAGGGAGAAGGCCCCGGAAATCACCGCCTGCGAGGCGATAACCGTGGCCATGGTTGCCAGCCCGACCAAGGGCAGCAGCGCCCAGTCCGGTGCCAGCAGGTAGAACGGGTTTCGCGCGGCCTCCGGGTTTTGCAGCAGCAGTGCACCCTGGCCAAAATAGTTGAGCAGCAGCGCCGGTAGCACCAGGAGGAACCAGGCCCGGGCAATCGGCTTGCGGCCAAAGTGCCCCATGTCGGCGTACAGCGCCTCGGCACCGGTCAGCGCCAGCACGACCGCGCCGAGAATGGCCACGCCGATGCCTGGGTGCACCACGAAGAAGTTGACTGCCCAGCCCGGGTTGAACGCCTTGAGCACTTCCGGGCTCTGCGAGATGCCATGCACACCCAACGCGCCCAGCGCCACGAACCAGGTAACCATGATCGGACCAAACAGCTTGCCGATCTTCTCGGTGCCGTGCCGCTGCACCAGGAACAGTGCCACCAGCACCACCAGCGAAATTGGCACCACCCAATGGTCGATACCGTCGAAGGCCAGGCCTACGCCCTCCACCGCCGACAGCACCGACACCGCCGGGGTGATCATACTGTCACCATAGAACAGCGAAGCGCCGATCAAGCCACAGATCACCATCAGCGTGCGCAGCCGCGGGTAGGCCGCCGTGGCCCGCCGCGCCAGTGCAGTCAGCGCCATGGTGCCGCCCTCACCCTGGTTATCAGCACGCAAGATGAACATCACGTACTTGAACGACACCACCCACAGCAGCGACCACAGGATCAGCGACAGGATCCCCAGCACGCCATCATGGTTGACCGAGACCCCATAGCCGCCGGTAAAGACCTCCTTGAGGGTATACAACGGACTTGTGCCGATATCGCCATAAACCACGCCGACCGCCGCCACGAGCAGGCCCACCGACCGCGATGCCCCCTGCTTCCCCTCGTGCCCGTCCTCAGCGTGACTGCTTGCCTGAACCATCGACCACTCCTGCAAACGGCCCTCACGGCCCTTGGTAATCACTTTGCCACCAGGCCCTTGAGGCACCCCGGCGCAACGGCGCGAAGCATAGCGCAGCGTTCGTCGTATTTCTGCTGGTCAAGCGCCCTTGCGCTCGCTAGAATTGCGCACTTTTTGATCAGAGGCGCCAAAAGCGCCCGTCAAGTTCGCCCCCGATTCCGGCCGGGCGACCTGCATTCAATACCGAGGTTAGTCATGTCCACCACGCCCGCCACCCCCAAGGTAGGTTTCGTAAGCCTGGGTTGCCCAAAAGCCTTGGTCGACTCTGAACGCATCCTGACCCAGCTGCGCATGGAAGGCTATGAAGTCGTGCCCACCTACGAGGACGCCGACGTGGTGGTGGTCAACACCTGCGGCTTCATCGACAGCGCCAAGGCCGAATCGCTGGAAGTGATCGGCGAAGCGATCAAGGAAAACGGCAAGGTCATCGTTACCGGCTGCATGGGCGTCGAGGAAGGCAACATCCGTGACGTGCATCCAAGCGTGCTGTCGGTCACCGGCCCACAGCAGTACGAGCAGGTAGTCAACGCGGTGCACGAAGTGGTGCCGCCGCGTCAGGACCACAACCCGCTGATCGACCTGGTGCCGCCACAGGGCGTCAAGCTGACCCCGCGCCACTATGCCTACCTGAAGATCTCCGAAGGCTGCAACCACAGCTGCAGCTTCTGCATCATCCCGTCGATGCGCGGCAAGCTGGTCAGCCGCCCGGTGGGTGAAGTGCTGAGTGAGGCCGAGCGCCTGGTCAAGGCCGGGGTCAAGGAGATCCTGGTGATTTCCCAGGACACCAGCGCCTACGGCGTCGACGTCAAGTACAAGACCGACTTCTGGAACGGCCGCCCGGTCAAGACCCGCATGCTCGAGCTGTGCGAAGCGCTGAGCAGCTTGGGCGCCTGGGTACGCCTGCACTATGTGTACCCTTACCCGAACGTTGACGACGTGATCCCGCTGATGGCTGCCGGCAAGATCCTGCCGTACCTGGACATCCCGTTCCAGCACGCCAGCCCGAAAGTGCTCAAGTCGATGAAGCGCCCTGCCTTCGAAGACCGCACCCTGGCACGCATCAAGAACTGGCGCGAGCAATGCCCTGAGCTGGTGATCCGCTCCACCTTCATCGTCGGCTTCCCGGGCGAGACCGAGGAAGACTTCCAGTACCTGCTGGACTGGCTGACCGAAGCCCAGCTCGACCGCGTGGGCTGCTTCCAGTACTCGCCGGTAGAAGGCGCCCCGGCCAACGAACTGGGCCTGGAAGAAGTACCGGACGACGTCAAGCAGTCGCGCTGGGACCGTTTCATGGCCCACCAGCAGGCCATCAGTGCTGCCCGCCTGCAATTGCGCATCGGCAAGGAAATCGACGTGCTGATCGACGAAGTTGAAGAACAAGGCTCGGTTGGCCGCAGCTTCTTCGATGCGCCGGAAATCGACGGCAGCGTGTTCATCGATGGCGACCATGGTTTCAAGCCCGGCGACAAAGTGCGTTGCCGTGTGGTGGATGCCGACGAATACGACATGTGGGCTGAACCCATCTAAAACGGCTGAAGCCAGCAAAGCCCCTGCCCCGGCGTTCTCCATTAGGGAATGACCGGCGCAGGGGCTTTTTTGTCAGAACGTGTGAAACAGCATCAGGCCGCCCTCGGCATCCGGGCTGGCATCCGAGAAGCCTTTGACTGCGTAAAGTTGGACTTTCCACTGCGGGTTGAGCTTGTGGGTGAGGAACAGGGTAAGTTCCTTGATCTGCGCCCCGGTCGAGACCACTTTCTGCCGCCAATCGTAGGAGGCGCCGGCCGAAGTACCGACCGCCACCGGCAGGGCAAAACCGAGGCTGGCAAATACCGGGTCGTCGAAATCGCTATCGGGCGGGTCGCCGAATTTCTTCCAACCCAGTGTCGCGAAGCCGGTGACCGGGCCAAAGCCCTTGGTGATGTCGACCTGGGTGGTGTAGTCGTACTGTCCGGTGCCCAGGCACTGGTCTTCGTCGGCGGTGGGGAATTTGACCTTGCCGATCAGGTCCAGCATCAGGCCGCCGTCACTACCATCTAGCAATGCATAGGCGACGCTGGCAACCGTGTCACCCAACCCGCTTTCCACGTCTCGGCAACCACCGGGCAAGGGGTCACCATTGGGGCCGACTTCGGGGTTGGTGATACGCAACCAGGGCACGGTAACCTTGTAGGTCATGGGGCCGTTCTCATACTTGCCGACCACCGGCAAGTACCAGATTTCCGACGTGGTGCCGGTGCCATAGTCGCCACTTGAATAGTCCATGCCAATAGCGGCACTGAAGGTATCAGCCAGCACCGACACACAGGTGCATGAGAGCAAACAGGCGAAAAGAGGGAGCGAGGGTTTCATTTGCACCTCAGTACGCTTTCGGGAAGCATGGTCGGACTTTCCCAGCCTAGTTGGCTAACGCCCGGATCGCTCTGGATGCTCGACTTTTTCCACCTTCTCAACTCTCTCTGGTAACTCCACCTTCTCGACCTTTTCGACCCGTTCAGGTTTTTCGACCTTCTCGACTTTTTCGACCTTCTCGACTTTTTCGACCTTCTCGACTTTTTCGACCTTCTCGACCCTCTCGACCTTCTCGACCTTCTCGACCTTCTCGACCTTCTCGACTTTGTCGGGTTTTTCGACTTTGTCGGGTTTTTCGACCTTCTCTACTTTTTCAACCTTCCCGGTTTTTTCGACTTCAACCTTTTCAACCCGATCGGAGCTTCCGCTGTTGCTGCGGGCCGACTGCTCCAAGGTGTCGCGGTGTGCCGACGTTCCCGACTTGTCAACGCTGCCATGGCTACCGGAGCCGTCGACGGCGCTGCGCCCACTGTGGTCATCACTGCTTTCATCGCGTTCGTTGGTCGCATCGCTTGCGCCATGACCGCTGCTGGAACCGCCGGAGCTGCTTTTGTCATGCTCACTACCTTGCCCCGACTGGCTTCTGCCGGGATTGTCTACACGGTCATCCTGGAATTCCACGCGGGTTGCCCGCAGCTCATGAGTACCATTGAGCACCCCGCTCACCCGCACACGTTGATCGAGCGCCAACGCCGTTGGCTGCCTGCCGACAATTACGGTGCCCTGCCCCAACGTCACATTGATACCTGCGACCACCAACTGCCGAGCTTGTGTGCGCTGCACCAGCCCTTCAACCACCGCCTGCTGGACACGGCCATCAAAAGGCAGGCTCGGGTCGGGACGGGTTTGCGCCACTTCAAGCTGGCGCCCGGTCCACTGGCCGCGTACCAGCAATTCACGAGCAGGCGCCACACGGGTACCCAACTTCAGCCCCTGAAGGCTGCCAGTGCGATCAACCGCGCCGATGGCGCTGGCCTCCCTCAACCCCGGTGCCCGTTCGATGCGGGTGGCCACTACTTCTCCCCGGGCATCGCGCAGGCCGCTGACCCTCACGGGCTCACCAGGGCGCAGCCCTTCAGCCACCCGCGCGCCAGCGGCCAACCGCACAGGTTGCCCCATGACCCGCAGGGGGGCCGAGGCATTGGGCAGCGCCGTCAATGGCCCTTCGAAGACGTTGAGGATCGAAATGCGCCCTGCTTGCAGGCCGCGCTGGGTGGCGAATGCCTCCACCGCCACCACCTGCCCGATCGCCAGCTGACCACTGCTGGCAGGTGCGCCGTTTTCACTCACCGGTACGTCCTTGCCATAGTGCACTTCCATGCCATTGACGCAGATCGAGGCGAATCCGGTGATGGTACCGACGATGCCAGTCCCTCCAGTACCGCCCGGGTGCAGGATCGGCGTACCGGTACCGTCCACACCATCCGCCACTGCACCTGTGCCGCCTGTACCCCCAGGGCGTTGCTGGACTGGGGCACCGGTGCCACCGACGCCGCCATTTTCATTGCGCACACCGGTGCCGCCCATGCCGCCGGGAAACTGCAGACTCGCGGCACCGGCCATACCCACTTCGTCACGGCTGACACATACCGGCGCTGCAGCCACCTCGCCCGGGACCATCAGGTTCCACCCGAAAACCAGGGCAAACGTGAAAGCACTGAGGTAGCGCACAAAAAGTGTCATGGCCCGGGTGTCTTCGACGGATCGGAATCGGTAGCTTCAGTGTAGAAATAAAGCCCGACAGTGATGCGCTGACGTTGTTCGATACCGGGCTCATCAACACTCTCCAACTCAGCTGCAAGTCGGCTGAAGGCAAGTAGTGTCTGCATGCCATCCTTGGCTACCACGTCACGCAGATGCTCGACGCTGGCCGGGCTCAAGGCATCGTAGTGCACGCTACGCTCAAAAAACGGCTGGCCTTCGCCGCTGAGGTTATGCACCGCAGCACAGGCATGGTCATGCAGGTTGTGGCCGAAATACGCAGCCTTTTCATCAAAGCCCTTCTGTGGCACAAATGCATGGGCTTCCAGGTGCACGCAATCCTGCTCATCGAGCCGCACGACGCCCAGGCGCAGCCATTCGTCCAGCACCACCCGACCGCGGATATCGGTGCTGACCCTGGCGACCAGGGCATCGAATGAGCAATCGCCACCCACACTGGCTAGCCGTGCAAGCGCCCTCGCCTGGCCGGGCGCCGAGCAGAATGGTGGGGTGTTGGTCCACACATTGACCAGCTGTGCACCTAGCGTGATGTTATCCGGCAGGGTCGTAAGTGCAGTGTCACCCTCATTACGCAGCCGCCGGACATCTTTACGATGTACGCCTGTAAGCAGGCTGATACGGCTGTCGGTTGGCGCAGTGTCGTTCAGGCGAAACTCGCGATGGGCTACATCGACGAACACCTGCTTGAGCAGGTCGGTGAACATCGTGTAGGTGACCCCTTTGCGCAGCATCAGGCGCACCAGCGGGCGCATGACACGCCGCAGCGCACTCAGCATCGACGGGGGTAAAACAGGCGATTGCATTGAGGGCATTCCTTGACAGAGGCACCCAGTATAAAGCGAGGGAATAAATCCCACGCAAACCGCAATCATGTCCCGGCATGGACTAGGAAAAAGCTGTCAGCGCTCATTGGAAATGACGTGACAAAGGCAGGCAGGCCAGAACCTGCTCATACAAAACCCGTCCGCTGGGTTTTGTATGGACCACTTCGGATCAGTACCAATCAGCTTCTGCTGTTGTCATCCCCGGCCTCGCCACCGGCATGAACACCGTGGTCATCACCCGGTTCGCCACCCACATGGTTGCCGTGATCATCACCAGGTTCACCACCAACGTGATTACCGTGATCATCCCCAGGCTCACCGCCGACATGATTACCATGATCGTCACCTGCTTCAGCATGGTTGCTGCTGCGCCCAGCGTTTGAATTGCCGTCGTGGCCACTGCCACTGTTGCCGGCATGGCCACCACCGTCACCGCCGCTGCCGTGGCCACCACTTCCGCTTCCGCTGCCACCATGGCCACCGCCTCCCCCACTTCCACCGCCACCGTGACCACCGCCTCCACCACTTCCGCCGCCACCGTGACCACCGCCTCCACCACTTCCGCCGCCACCGTGACCACCGCCTCCACCACTTCCGCCGCCACCGTGACCACCGCCGCCGCCACTTCCACCGCCACCATGGCCACCACCGCCTCCCCCATGACCGCCACCGCCGCCGCCGCCGCCGCCGCCATCTTTAGCGTAAGCACTGGTGCCATGAGAAATCGAGTCAGGGATCAAGGCAATGGACATCGACAACACGCCAGCTACAGCTGCCGCGAGTAACGCCTTCTTGAACAGCAGGTGGATTTGCATAGTCCGTCTCCAGGTCTTCGCCACGAGAACGCCAAATCAGTCAGGAATCCAGTTTCAGATTGAACTTATATTTACGTGGGATTTTTTCCCACGCTTTATTAATAGACCGTCACTCCCCAGGTCTCAAGCGCCAAGCGAACAAGCCGACCGGTGGTTGGCCTGCTATGTTTTCCCTATCGCCCCAGAGGAACGCCGGCATGCCTGCGCTACTGACGCTGCAAACCCCGCGCTTAAGCGACTACAGCGAGCTGGTACAAGTGTGGGAGGATTCGGTACGTGCCACCCACGACTTTCTGCCAGAGGGCTATATCCTGCTGCTGCGCGAACATGTGCTGCGCCGTTATCTCGACGCAGTGATGCTGGTCTGCTGCAAGGACCGCCAGCGCATCTGTGGTTTCGCCGGTGTCGCCAACGGGCGGGTGGACATGCTGTTCGTCGCACCTGGCTACCGTGGCCAAGGGGTAGGCAAGCGCCTGCTGCGCTATGCCATCAGCGAACTGAATGCCGAGTACCTTGACGTCAACGAACAGAACCCGAAAGCGCTGGGCTTCTACCTGCATGAAGGTTTCGAGGTCATCGGCCGTTCGGAAACCGACGGCCTGGGCCAGCCCTATCCTCTGCTGCACATGAGGCTAATGCGTACAGTGACTTGAGGCGGCGCCTGAATGTGCTGCGCTACGTGTCCAAAATGGCGCATCTGACACAGATTCCCATCATCTACCGCTTGCAGGCAGGTACAATGGAGGCCTTTCCCTGCCTTGCGAATTGCCCCATGTCCGAACCCGTCCGCCTGTCCAAACGCCTCATCGAGCAGCTCGGCTGCTCCCGCCGCGAGGCCGAGCAGTACATTGAAGGAGGCTGGGTAACGGTCGATGGCGTGGTGGTCGAGCAACCGCAGTTCAAGGTCGAGCAGCAGCGCGTCGAGCTACTGCCGGGCGCCCGTGCCGAAACCCTGGAACCGGTGACCCTGCTGCTGAACCAGCCAGCCGGCATGGACAGTGAAGTCGCCCGCGCCAGCATGAACATGGGCAGCCTCAGCGAAGCCCACCGCGAAGGCGTGCGCGCCCTGCACGGGCATTTTGCCCGGCAGGCCTGCGTGGCACCGCTGGAGCGTGGCGCCAGCGGCCTGCAGGTGTTTACCCAGGACTGGCGGGTATCCCGCAAGATCGAGGCTGACCTGCGTCGCCTGGAACAGGAGTTCATCATTGAAGTGCGCGGCGAAACCACCCCCCAGGCGCTGGAACGCCTGGCGCGTGGGGCCATGCGCAATGACCGCGAATTGCCTAAGGCCAAGGCCAGCTGGCAGAACGAGACACACCTGCGCATGGTATTGAAAAACCCACAACCAGGGCAGATTTCCGAACTATGCGCCTACCTGCGCCTGGAGCTTTTAGGCATGCGACGCATTCGCCTGGGTGGTGTGTCGATGGGCAAGCTGCCCTTGGCCCAATGGCGCTACCTGGCTACCTCCGAACGTTTCTAAGCAATACGCCGCGCTGGAACGCGCGGCACCTGAACAGGATTCTGCTGCAATGAACCACAACGACGTCCTGCGCAGCCTGCGCTACATGCTCAAGGTGAACGACGCCAAGATGGCCGAGATCATCGGGCTCTCTGGCCTCGAAGTGCATCCTCTGGTGCTGGCCACCTACCTGAAAAAAGAAGAAGAGGAAGGCTTCGTGCGCTGCCCGGAACGGGTGATGGCGCACTTCCTTGACGGCCTGGTGATCTACCGCCGAGGCAAAGACGATAGCCGCCCGCAGCAGCCGATCGAGCTGCCGGTAACCAACAACCTGATCCTCAAGAAGCTGCGTGTGGCCTTTGAGCTCAAGGAAGACGACCTGCACGCGATTCTCAAGTCGGTCAACTTCCCGGTCAGCAAACCTGAGCTCAGCGCGCTGTTCCGCAAGGCTGGCCACGACAACTACCGCCCGTGTGGCGACCAGTTGATGCGCAACTTCCTCAAGGGCCTGACCCTGCGCGTGCGCGGCTGAGTGGCCATGCAGCATACGGTTGTCCCGGTCGGCATCGTCCATTCCTGTTTCAAGGAAAAGTTTGCCATTCCGCGCCAGCCACAGCTGGCACCTGCCGCCCGTGGCGTACTCGAACTGTTGCCGCCGTTCGATCAAGGTGACGCGGTCGAAGGCCTGGAGCAGGTCAGCCATGTCTGGCTGCTGTTTCTGTTCCACCAGGCCCTGGAAGAAAAGCCGCGCCTGAAAGTGCGACCACCGCGTCTGGGCGGCAACAAGAGCATGGGGGTGTTCGCCACCCGCGCCACCCACCGGCCCAACGGTATCGGCCAGTCGGTAGTACGCCTGGAGGGCGTGGAGCCCGGGCGCCTGCTGCTGTCCGGGATCGACCTGCTCGACGGCACGCCGGTGCTGGACATCAAGCCGTATGTGCCCTATGCCGACAGCATCGCTGGCGCCAGCAACCAGATGGCCAACGCAGCGCCGGTGGCAATTGCCGTGCACTGGGCCGACAACGCCCTGCTCCAGGCCCGCGAGCATGCGCTGCGCCTGAGCGAGCCGCTGGTGGAACTGATCGAGCAATGCCTGGCGCAGGACCCACGGCCGGCCTACCAGATACCACCGGCCGAGCGGGTGTACGGGGTGAAGTTCTGGGACGTGCAAGTAAGGTGGCATTACCCGCAACCGGACGTCATCCGGGTGTTGGAAGTGGTACTGGGCTGAGGGCCACGGGCTTCGCCCGTGTTCGCGGGCAAGCCCGCTCCCACAGGGATCGCGCCAGCTTTTAGAAATTGAGCAAGACAGTTGCTCCCACAAGGGACCGCGCAGACACGAAAAAGGCGACCTTGGGTCGCCTTTCTCATTTCAACTAGCTATCAACGAGCCGGGCCTTCAGCAACGCCCAGGTCGTCGGTCGGGCGGGTATCGATCAACGGCGCACCACCGGAGGCCAATTCCGAAGCCAGCTTGTCGTCGTCCATTTCCTTGACCCACTTGGCCACCACCACGGTGGCAACGGCGTTGCCCACCAGGTTGGTCAGGGCGCGGGCTTCGGACATGAAGCGGTCGATGCCGAGGATCAGCGCCAGGCCGGCAACCGGCAGGTGGCCAACAGCCGACAGGGTCGCGGCCAGCACGATGAAGCCCGAACCGGTAACGCCGGCAGCACCCTTGGAAGCCACCAGCAGTACCAGCAGCAGGGTGATCTGGTGAGTGATGTCCATGGTGGTGTCAGTGGCCTGAGCGATGAACACCGCAGCCATGGTCAGGTAGATCGAGGTACCGTCCAGGTTGAACGAGTAGCCGGTAGGGATAACCAGGCCGACTACCGATTTCTTGGCACCCAGGCGCTCCATCTTGGCCAGCATGCGCGGCAGGGCCGACTCCGAGGACGAAGTACCCAGCACGATCAGCAGTTCTTCACGGATGTAGCGGATCAGCTTGAGCACGCTGAAGCCGTGGGCACGGCAGATACCGCCCAGCACCACCAGTACGAACAGCAGGCAGGTGATGTAGAAGCAGGCCATCAGGTAGCCCAGTTGCACCAGCGAGCCAACACCGTACTGGCCGATGGTGAAGGCCATGGCGCCAAACGCGCCGACCGGGGCCAGCTTCATGATCATGTTGATGATGTTGAACATGACATGGGCGAAGCGGTCGATCAGGTCCAGCACCGGCTTGCCGTAGCTGCCCAGGCGGTGCAGGGCGAAACCGAACAGCACCGAGAACATCAGCACTTGCAGGATGTCGCCGTTGGCGAAGGCGCCGACGACCGTATTGGGGATGACGTTAAGCAGGAAACCGACGGTGGTCTGCTGCGAGCCGGCGGCGGCGTAGGCAGCCACGCTACTGGCGTTCAGGGTGCTGACGTCGATGTGCATGCCAGCGCCTGGCTTGACCACGTTGACGACGACGAGGCCAATGATCAGCGCGATGGTGGAGACGATTTCAAAGTACAGCAACGCGTAGCCGCCGGTTTTGCCGACCGACTTCATGCTCTGCATGCCGGCAATGCCGCTGACCACGGTACAGAAGATGATCGGGGCGATGACCATCTTGATCAGTTTGACGAAGCCGTCACCCAAGGGTTTGAGGGCAACGCCCGTTTCCGGGTAGTAGTGGCCGAGCAGGATGCCGATGGTGATGGCGACCAACACCTGAACATACAGGGATTTGTACAGCGGCTGACGTGTCGTCATGGCTAATTTTCCTCAAGTGTGCCGGTTCACCCTTTCCAGGGTAATGGGGCACCTGAATCGCTAACCCTCCTGCACTTGGAGGGATTTGTCGTTGTGTTCGAGCTGCCTGGGCAGGCCTCTGCGAGGATCAATAGCAAGGGTGGTGCCAAAATGCCCATGAAGGGTGCAAAGCCCGTATTTGCTAGGGATAAATGCCCAACGACAGGGCGATATTCCCGGGACGGATTGGCGGATTTCCGCCCGGTGGCGGAATTTGTACAGGGAGGAATGGCGGAAATCCGCCCATTATGGATTGCCTGTGCCGGCCCATTCGCGGATTTACCTGCGGATGGGCCGGCACAGGCTGCGAGTCAATCCAGGTTGAAGGTGATTCTGAACGCGGCGCCCCCCAGCGGAGAATCGCCAAGGCTCAGCTCGGCGTCATAGCTGTCAACGATATCCTTGACCACCGCCAAGCCTATGCCCTGCCCCGGGTGCTGGCTGTCCAGCCGCTCCCCGCGCTCCAGAATGCGCTCGCGCTGGTCGGCGGGCACCCCCGGCCCATCGTCCTCGATGCACAAGGTCAGATACCCCGGCGCCTTCATCAGGCTCACCCGCACTTGGCCCAGGCTCAGCCGGTAGGCGTTCTCCAGCAGGTTGCCGAGCATTTCCAGCAACGCGCCCTGCTCCATCGGTACCTGCGCCGCATCCGGCAACTCCAGCACCACGTTCACACGTTTGTCCCGGTACACCTTGGCCAAGGTGCTGCACAGGCTGTCGAGCAACGGCCGCAGCAGTACGCTGTGGCGCACCAGGCCACTCTTGCGCAGGCTGGCGCGTTGCAGTTGATAGTCGATCTGCTGGCTCATGCGCTCGATCTGGCTTTGCAGCACCCGCGCCTGTTCGCGCTCGCCGCTGCGTTGCTGCAAGCTTTCACCCACACCCTGCAACACCGCCAGCGGCGTCTTCAGGCTGTGTGCCAGGTCGTCCAGCGAATCACGGTAGCGCGTGCGCTGCTCACGCTCACTGCGCAACAGACGGTTGAGCGAGCGGGTCAGGCGCAGCAACTCGCGTGGGTGCTCGCCGCTCAGGCCGTCACGCGCACCTGATTCCACTTCATCCAGTTCGTGGCTGAGGCGTCGCAACGAGCGCAGCCCCCAGGTCAGGCCTGCCCACAACAACACCATGAGCGCCAGCAATGCAGCGCCGAACCCCAGGTAGAGTTTTTCGCGCAGGCCATTGAGGGTGGCCTTGTACTCGCTCACGGGCTGCAGGGCGACAATGCTGTAGGCGGCGCTCTGCCCGCCCAGCAGTTTAATCTCGACGTCGTACACGAAGAACTCTTCGCCATCGGACTGGTGAATGCGGGCAAACTCGTTGCCGCGCCCGTCATAGCGCGGCCGGTAGTTGATGTGCCGCTCGGCGGTGGCACGCGACTGCCAGACCAGTTTGCCGTCGCGGTCAAAGATATAGCCGAGCAGGCCTGTGTAGGGCAGGTTGTAGCGCTCGTCCGGCAGCAGTGTCGGCATCTGCAACTGGCCATGCTCGATACGCGCAGCGGAAATCAGCGTGGTCACATCAGAGGCCAGACGCTGCTCGATCGACTCCTGCAGAGCCAGGCTGAAGGCCTTCTGCAAAGCCGGCAGCAGCGCCAGCATGAACAGCAGCGCCAACACTGCGGCGGCCAGCATCAGGCGCACCCGCAGCGAACGGATCATCGGCAGCGCTCAGTGAACAGGTAGCCCAGGCCGCGCACCGTGTCGATGGGCTTGAAACCGTGCTCGCCTTCAAGCTTGCGGCGCAGGCGGCCAACCAGCACTTCGATGACATTGGGGTCACGCTCTTCGTCACCTGGATACAACTGCTCCATCAGGCGATCCTTGGCCACCACCTGCTGGTGATGGCGCATGAGGTATTCGAGGATGCGGTATTCGTAGGCAGTCAGGGCCAAGGCTTGTTCGTCCAGGGTGGCCTGCTTGCGGTTGAGGTCAAGCACCAAGGGGCCAGCGGCGATGGTCGACTGGGTGAAACCACTGGAGCGGCGCAACAGGGCATTGAGCCGTGCTTCAAGCTCCTCGAACTGAAACGGCTTGACCAGGTAGTCGTCGGCACCGGCGGCCAGGCCCTCGACCTTGTCTTGCCAGTTGCCACGGGCCGTGAGGATGAGAATGGGGAAGGTCTTGTCCTGGCTGCGCAGGCGCGTGATCAGCTCCAGGCCGCTGATACCGGGCAGGCCCAGGTCGATGATGGCAAGGTCGAAATGGTACTGCTCGGCCTGGTACAGCGCTTCTTCGGCGTCAGCGACCGCCTCGACCACATGGCCGCTTTCGCCCAGGCGGGTGTAGAGGTGATGGCGAAGCAGGGCTTCGTCCTCGACCACCAGCAGTTTCATGTGCAGCTCCTTATATGTATTGCCTGTACCGGCCCTTTCGCGGGCACGCCCGCTCCCACAGCAATTGCACCGTTTCTGAAACTTGTGCAGCACCTGTGAAGCCAAAGGCACTGCACGGTTTCTGAGGTTTGCGCAGTACCTGTGATGCCAAAGGCACTGCACGGTTTCTGAGGTTTGTGCAGCACCTGTGGGAGCGGGCGCGCCCGCGAAGAGGCCAGTACAGGATAACGCGGCTCGTCCGTCAGAACTTGTATGAAGCAGCCAGGTAGGTCTGGGCGCTGCTGGTCAGACGCAGGGTGCCGTCCTTCGGCCCGCCATGTGCGCCCACCTCGGTCGCGGCATTGGTGCGCAGGTAACGGTAGCCCAGTTCGACCGAGGCCTTGTCGGTGATGTCCTGGATCACACCGGCCTGCAGGCCGTAGGCATAACCGTAGTCAGTATCCCGGCTGGCGCCTGGCGAGTCCTGGGTAAGCTTGGTTACACCCAGGCTGCCCCCACCGAACAGCTTGGTGGTATCGCCCACCGGCAGGAACAAGTCGTAGCTGCCCAGCAGGTTTTCCTGGCGCAACTTCAGGCCACTGTGGTCGCCCGAAACGTTGTCATAGGTCATGTAGTAGCGGCCCTGGTCGTTGATCTTGCCCAGACGCACACCCCAGGTATCGTCCTTGCCGATAATACCGTCGGCATTGAGGTGGTCGGTGTTGCGTTGCAGCAGGCCGGACTTGCGGACTTTGTCGCTGGTCTGGCCGTAGGTAAGGCTGGCGAAGTTGTCGTCCGCGGCCTGGGCGGTGGTGATGCCAGCGGCACAGACGGCCATGGCGGCAAGCAGGGTATTGAAGGTTTTCATGGCTGGGTACTCCAGTTGGGTGCGCTGTTTCGGTCTGGAAGCTAGAGTAATCAGGGCACCCTGAACCGCGACTGAACCCTGGCTGAACCCCGGCTGAACGAACCGAGAACAAAACAAGGAGTTGTGAACATGCGAGCCCTGCTGGCCCTGACCCTGATGTGCAGCGCCGCCCTCGCCCAAGCGGCGGTAGTGACCCGTGAAATTCCTTATCAGGACGACGATGGCAACCGCCTCGTCGGCTACTACGCCTACGATGATGCGCTGGACGGCAAACGCCCAGGCATCGTTGTGGTGCATGAATGGTGGGGCCTGAACGACTATGCCAAGCGTCGTGCGAGAGATCTCGCCGCCCTGGGCTACAAGGCACTGGCGATCGACATGTACGGCGATGGCAAGCACACCGAGCACCCGCAGGATGCCCAGGCATTCATGGCCGCAGCGATGAAGGACCCGGCCGCGGCAGCAGCGCGCTTCAACGCGGGCCTGGACCTGTTGAAAAAGCAGCCGAATGTGAACAAGCATCAACTGGGCGCTATCGGCTACTGTTTTGGCGGCAAGGTAGTGCTCGATGCGGCACGCCGGGGAGAAAAGCTCGATGGCGTGGTGAGCTTCCATGGCGCGCTGGCCACCCAGTCCCCGGCAAAACCTGGCGTGGTGCGGGCCGATATCCTGGTCGAGCATGGTGCGGCGGACAGCATGGTCACCCCACAGCAGGTAGAGGCGTTCAAGGCCGAGATGGATGCGGCCAAGGTCAACTACCAGTTCGTCAACATTGATGGGGCCAAGCACGGCTTCACCAACCCCGATGCCGATCGGCTGAGCCATGGTGAGCATGGGGGGCCGGACATTGGCTATAACAAGGCAGCGGACGAGCGTTCCTGGGCGGATATGCAGGCGTTCTTCAAGAAGGTGTTCAAATAAAAGATTGTGCAATCGTTGTGGCAGCAACTGTCTTGCTCAATTTCTAAAAGCTGGCGCGATCTGTGTGGGAGCGGGCTTGCCCGCGAACACGGGCGAAGCCCGTGCCATCCACCGCGGTGTATTCTTCGCGGGTAGACCCGCTCCCACACGGATCGTTGTGATCTGCGCCATGTTTTCATGGCTGCGGTAAGTCATCCTGCCACGCCACCTCCCTTAGCGCCTGCACAGCTGGCACAATAGCCGCCATGAACACACTTCCCGCCTGCTGCGCCCCGCTCCAGCACCACTGGCCCCTGCCCCACCCATTGCCCGGCGCGGTGCTGGTCAGTTGCGCCTTCGACCCTGCCCACCTGGCAACCGACGACTTCCAGCGCGCCGGTATCGTGCCCAGCGCCAGCCTGCAACGCTCGGTCGCCAAGCGCCAGGCCGAGTACCTGGCCGGTCGCGTATGTGCCCGTGCCGCGCTGCAGCGCCTGGACGGTCGCGACTACGTCCCCGGCACCCATGAGGACCGCTCGCCCATCTGGCCCGCCGGTATTCATGGCTCGATCACTCACGGCAAGGGCTGGGCCGCCGCGGTGGTTGCCGACGAAAACAGCTGCCAAGGCCTGGGCCTGGATCAGGAAGCCTTGCTGGATGACGAACGCGCCGAGCGGCTTATGGGTGAAATCCTTATCCCGGCAGAGCTCGAACGCCTGGACCGCCGTCAGCTCGGCCTGACCGTTACCTTGACCTTTTCGCTGAAGGAAAGCCTGTTCAAGACCCTTTACCCGTTGACCCGTCAGCGCTTCTACTTCGAGCACGCCGAAGTGCTGGACTGGTCCAGCGAAGGCCTGGCGCGCCTGCGCCTGCTTGCCGACCTGTCGCCGCAGTGGCGACACGGCGCAGAGCTGCAAGGCCAGTTCTGCCTGCAGGACGGCCACCTGCTGAGTCTGGTCAGCGTCTGACCTTTACAGCGGTGCCTGCTGCCGCGGCCAGGTCAGGCTGAAGCAGGCTCCACCCAACGCGGCACTGCGCCCCACCGTAGCCCGACCCGCGTGCCAGTAGATGATCCGCCGTACGATCGACAAACCCAGGCCATGCCCGCCCGAAGCACGGGTACGGCTGTCATCGAGGCGGGTGAACGGTGTGAAAATGCGATCCCAGACCCCTTCGGGTATCCCGGGGCCGTCATCTTCCACATCGATGCGGCAGCGTTGCTGCCCCAACTGAAAGCTAAGGCGTACCTCGGACTCGGCATAGCGCATGGCATTGCCGACAAGGTTCTGCAGGGCCCGGTGCAAGTAGCGCGGCTCGGCCTCGACCCAGGCGCCTTCGGTATCCGCGCCCTGGCAGTCGCCGCGCACCACCCGCACCTCGGCACGTAAAGGTGCCAGCTCTTCGATCACTCGATCGAGCAAGGCATCCAGATCGACCCGCTGAAACTTCAAGGCCGGTGCGCCCTGCTCCAGGCGGGCGTAGGTCAGCATCTCGTCGACCAGCTTGTCGAGGTCCTGGATATCACCGTCCATGCCCGCCAGATGCTTTGCACGCATCTGTTCATTCGTGGCGCTTTCGATCATCTCCAGGCCAAAGCGCAGGCGCGCCACCGGCGTGCGCAGCTCGTGGGACACCGCTCGCACCAGCTCGCGCTGCATGGTCAGCGAACGCTGCAGGTGCTCGGCCATGCCATTGAAGGCAGCAGCCAGGCGCCCTACCGAGTCGGCGTCGCCGGCCGGTACACGGGTGTCCAGACTGCCCTGGGCGATGCGCGTGGCAGCAATCTCCAGGCCCGACACACGACGTTCCAGCTGACGCACCAGCAGGTAGACCACCAGGCCGATCAGGCACAGCCCCAGGAAGGCAATCAGGATCAGCAACTGCGGCGGATAAGGGTTGAGCTGGTACAGCGGGCCGATTTCCAGTACCCATGGCGAGCCCGTCAGCCCGGCGAAAACACGGATCGAGTCACCATCCTTGCCCAGCGCCATCACCGTGTCCCCCTCCTCCACCCGGCGCCGCTGGTCATCGTCCAGGCCGACCCGCTCGATACGTTGCAAGGCGACGCCAAAGCCGAAGCCTTTTTCCTGCTTGATCTGTGCCAGGCGTTGCTGCTGTTCGGTTACCGGGTAGCGCACCAGCTCGTCGGCCAGTAAATAGAGGGTGGCCCGCGCCAGTTGCTCGCTGATCTGTTTGATCTGCGCGACCAGCATCAGGTCTTCCTGGCCCACCTTGCGCAGCACTTGCGCCGCATGCGGGCCAATCCTCTCGACCACCACCAGGCCACGGTACAGGCGCGCCCGCTGGCCGCCGTCAAGGCTGCGTGCGCTCATCGGCTGCAGCGCCAACGGCACGCCAAGCAGGCGCTCCCAGATCAGCAGCGAACGCTTGCGTTGGGTTTCATTCTGCACTGCCAGGTTGTCGGCCATCAGGCTGAAGGTGCCTTGGGCCAGACCCTCGCGGTGCTGGGCAGCGCGCACTTCATTGACCAGGTGCAGGCTGAGCACGCCAAGCAGGGCCACCAGCACCAGCACGGCCAGCATGCCGCCGTAGATGCGCAGAAAGATCGAATTGTTCATGGCGCCTCGCCGACGAACAGGTAGCCTTTACTGCGCAGGGTCTTGATCAACCGCGGCTGAAGCGGGTCATCGCCGATCTTGGGGCGGATTTTCGAGATGCGGATGTCGATGGAGCGGTCCTGGCCGTCGTAGCCCACGCCACGCAGTGCGGTGAAGATCTGTTCACGGGACAGCACCCGGCCAGCGTTGCTGGCCAACAGCCAGAGCAGGTCGAATTCGGCGCCGGTCAGCTCGATCAACTGCTCGCCCAGGTGCGCCTCGCGCAGGCGGTTGTCGATACGCAGCGCACCGAAGGCCAGGTCCTGGCGCTTGCTGTCCACGGTTTCGCTGCGGCGCAACAGGGCCTGGATACGTGCCAGCAGCAGGCGTGGGCGTACGGGTTTGCAGACGTAGTCGTCGGCGCCCAGGTCCAGGCCCTGAACCTGGTCGAGTTCATCGCTGCGCGCGGTGAGCATGAGGATCGGCCCCTGATACTGGCTGCGCACCCGGCGGCAGATGCTCAGGCCGTCCTCGCCGGGCAGCATCAGGTCGAGGATGACCAGGTCGGGCTGGCTGTCGATGATGCGCCGGGCGGCGCGGGCACCATCACCCTCCACGCTGACCTCGAAGCCGTTGGCCTGCAGGTACTCGGCGGTCAGCTCGGCCAGGCGCTGGTCGTCTTCGACAATGAGGATGCGGGGTAGGGTTTGGTCCATGACTTTGGCCTTGTTTGTTCTTGGGATCGTGTCAGGGCAGCTGAGAGTATGACTGTAGATGGGTGGGGCCTGCGAGATCGAGCGCCACCCGCGCGGCGCATCGCGAGCGACGCTCGCTACAACGGCCTGGGTCCACCCCCCGATGTGTGCCCACCACCGATCAATGTGTAGGAGCGGGTTTACCCGCGAATACGGTGGCGGCGGCAACGGTGAACGGCAGGTGGAGATTGGCCAGCAGGCTCGGCCCTTTCGCGGGTAAACCCGCTCCTACAGGCGACCGCGCGCGGGGGAACCAGGATCTTCAGACATGCCCCCACCGTCCCCTCGACTGAACCGTTTTTTGTGATAGGGTTCGCGCCCGAAAAAAACTGCCCAAGGGCGTCACCTTGCAGAAAAATACTGCAAACCACTTGGCACAAGGCCTACAGCGAATACCCACCATTCACTCACAAAGTACGCACACGTTATCCACAGGCGCTCGCCTTGCAAAGCCCCCAATACCGCATTATCTTGTATCCCGATCGCAGTGAACCACTAGATATAGGGTTTCGTGCAAAATCACACACAAAAGTCAACCCGCAAGATCAAGCGATTTTCCGGGCGGAACTTGAGGTGATTTCAGCAGCCAAACCGCTCCTGCGGAGGCGACCGAGGCAAGCCCTTCCAGGGCCTTGTTCGGGCATGGGTGTTGCAGGCCAGGCCTGGCATCCATCAGCAACAGATTTTGGGCCCTGCCCAGAACCTTTGACTTCGGCCAGGGAGCGGCAAGCCATTGCCCCTTATTCCTGAGTCTGTCCCGAAGTCGGTACGCCCGTGCGGGCGGATGCGCATGCTTTGCGCATCCCCGCTGGGCCATCGAGCAAGTGGACGGAACGGTGGGCGCCCATAAGGCGCCTGAACAATATAGAAATTGTGGAGACACCCACCCATGCAAACCGACACAACTCGCGAGAACCCGCAGGCCAAGGTGCCGCAGGCCGCCGATTCCAACCAGGATCTGGCTGCCACCGCCCCTGGCCAACTGCGCGTGATCAAGCGCAACGGCACTGTCGTCCCTTACACCGACGACAAGATCACCGTGGCCATCACCAAGGCGTTCCTCGCAGTTGAAGGCGGTACCGCCGCCGCTTCGTCGCGCATCCACGACACCGTCGCGCGCCTGACCGAGCAGGTTACCGCCACGTTCAAGCGTCGCATGCCATCGGGTGGCACCATCCACATCGAAGAAATCCAGGACCAGGTCGAACTGGCCCTGATGCGCGCCGGCGAGCAGAAAGTCGCCCGCGACTACGTGATCTACCGTGACCAGCGCGCCAAGGAGCGTGCCACCCGCGCCAACACCGACGCCGTGGTCGAACCGCACCCGAGCATCCGCATCACCCTGGCTGACGGCAGCCTGGCGCCGCTCGACATGGCCCGCCTGAACACCATCATCAGCGAAGCCTGCGAAGGCCTGGCCGAAGTCGATGGCGACCTGATCCAGCGCGAAACCCTGAAGAACCTGTACGACGGCGTGGCCATCAAGGACGTCAACACCGCCCTGGTGATGACCGCCCGTACCCTGGTGGAGCGCGAGCCGAACTACTCGTTCGTTACCGCCCGCCTGCTGATGGATACCCTGCGCGCCGAAGGCCTGGGCTTCCTGAATGTAGCCGACAGCGCCACCCACCACGAGATGGCTGACCTGTACGCCAAGGCCCTGCCGGCCTATGTCGCCAAAGGCATCGAGTTCGAGCTGCTGAACCCGGCCATGGCCGACTTCGACCTGGAAAAACTGGGCAAGGCGATCAACCACGAGCGCGACCAGCAGTTCACCTACCTGGGCCTGCAGACCCTGTACGACCGCTACTTCATCCACAAGGATGGCGTGCGCTTCGAGCTGCCGCAGGTGTTCTTCATGCGCGTGGCCATGGGCCTGGCGCTGGAAGAAAAAGACAAGGAAGCCCGTGCGATCGAGTTCTACAACCTGTTGTCGTCGTTCGACTACATGGCCTCGACCCCGACCCTGTTCAACGCCGGCACCCTGCGCCCGCAGCTGTCCAGCTGCTACCTGACCACCGTGCCGGACGACCTGTCGGGCATCTACCACGCGATCCACGACAACGCCATGCTGTCGAAATTCGCCGGTGGCCTGGGCAACGACTGGACCCCTGTGCGCGCACTGGGCTCGTACATCAAGGGCACCAACGGCAAATCCCAGGGCGTCGTACCGTTCCTGAAAGTGGTCAACGACACCGCCGTTGCGGTCAACCAGGGCGGCAAGCGCAAAGGCGCCGTGTGTGCGTACCTGGAAACCTGGCACCTGGACATCGAAGAGTTCATCGAGCTGCGCAAGAACACCGGTGATGACCGCCGTCGTACCCACGACATGAACACCGCCAACTGGATTCCTGACCTGTTCATGAAGCGTGTCTTCGATGACGGCAAGTGGACCCTGTTCTCGCCTTCGGAAGTGCCAGACCTGCACGACCTGACCGGCAAGGCCTTCGAAGAGCGCTACGAGTACTACGAAGCCCTGACCGAGTACAACAAGATCAAGGTGTTCAAGACCGTCCAGGCCAAAGACCTGTGGCGCAAGATGCTGTCGATGCTGTTCGAGACCGGCCACCCATGGCTGACCTTCAAAGACCCGTGCAACCTGCGTTCGCCGCAGCAACACGTGGGCGTGGTCCACAGCTCGAACCTGTGCACCGAAATCACCCTGAACACCAACAAGGACGAGATCGCGGTCTGCAACCTGGGCTCGATCAACCTGCCGAACCACATCGTCGACGGCAAGCTGGACACCGCCAAGCTGCAACGCACCGTGAACACCGCCGTGCGCATGCTCGACAACGTGATCGACATCAACTACTACTCGGTGCCGCAAGCGCGTAACTCGAACTTCAAGCACCGTCCGGTCGGCCTGGGCATCATGGGCTTCCAGGATGCGCTGTACCTGCAGCACATTCCTTACGGCTCCGATGCTGCCGTCGAGTTTGCCGACAAGTCGATGGAAGCGGTCAGCTACTACGCCATCCAGGCTTCCTGCGACCTGGCCGATGAACGCGGCGCCTACGAGACCTTCCAGGGCTCGCTGTGGTCCAAGGGCATTCTGCCGCTGGATTCGCAACAGATCCTGATCGAGGCCCGTGGCCAGAAGTACATCGACGTCAACCTGGAAGAAACCCTGGACTGGGCGCCGGTACGTGCCCGCGTACAGAAAGGTATTCGTAACTCGAACATCATGGCCATCGCGCCAACCGCGACCATCGCCAACATCACCGGCGTGTCGCAGTCGATCGAGCCTACCTACCAGAACCTGTACGTGAAGTCGAACCTGTCGGGCGAATTCACCGTGATCAACCCGTACCTGGTTCGCGACCTCAAGGCTCGCGACCTGTGGGACTCGGTCATGATCAACGACCTGAAGTACTACGACGGTTCGGTACAGCAGATCGAGCGTATCCCGCAAGAGCTGAAAGACCTGTACGCCACTGCGTTCGAAGTCGAGACCAAGTGGATTGTCGATGCGGCTTCCCGTCGCCAGAAGTGGATCGACCAGGCGCAGTCGCTGAACCTGTACATCGCCGGTGCATCGGGCAAGAAGCTGGACGTGACCTACCGCATGGCCTGGTACCGTGGCCTGAAAACCACCTACTACCTCCGTGCCCTGGCCGCGACCAGCACCGAGAAGTCGACCATCAACACCGGCAAGCTCAACGCCGTTTCCAGCGGTGGCGACAGCGCCCCGGTCCAGGCAGCCGGCCCTGCGCCAGTGCCAAAGGCCTGCGCAATCGACGAGCCTGACTGCGAAGCCTGTCAGTAAGGCCTGAATGCCGTGCGGGGTGCCTACGGGTGCCCCGCGCGGCATTTTTGTATCCGCGCCTCGGAGAAACCTTGCCCTTTGCCCACTGTTCACGCAGCTCGGTAAAAGAACAGGACCTCTCAAAACAGGACGCACACCCATGGCGCGGAAGAAAGTGGCAACTCGCAAGATTGGCCGCAACGCCGAAACCGGCCGTTTCACCTCGGTCGAACAGGCACGCAAGCACCCCAAGACACACATTGTCGAAACGCTGCACACCCACCGCAGCTAGTGGTAGCTGGCCTCATCGCCGGCAAGCCCGCGGTGAGGCCGGTTCCGACAACGCAGCCCTCATCAAAACACCATATGGTGTGCCTTAAAATTTAAACTGGCACAACATATAGGTTGGCGCTACACTCTCCCCCCGTAGAAGAAGCCACCTGTTTCGTGAACCGACGCATGCCAAACCGGTCAAAAAAGTTACCCTCGCCGGCAAGACACGCGCCCCGATCGAAGGTGATTTCCGGTATACTTTGCGCCCTCTGAAAAGAGCACCTATTCAATTGTCCTGGCCCCTCCCAGAGGCCTGGCCAGGTACAAGCCAGAACACATTCAGATGTAAACGAGAGTCAGCCTCTCGAGCTGCCCATTCGCCATTACGGCCTTGCGTCAGGCATCACATTCTTAAAATCCAACCGGTTGCCTCTGGGCGACCCTCAAGCAGGAGCCAAACCATGCTGAGCTGGGACGAATTCGACAAAGAAGACGGCGAAGTAGCCGCCAAAGGCAACACCCCTGCGCAGGCCGCTGCCACCGCCACCCTCGACAAGCTCGACAGCGCCGGTGGTGCCGCCGCCCTGGAGGCCCGTGCGGCCACCGCTTCTGACTCCGAAGCCGTCAAACGTGCCAAGGCTGCCCTCGACGCCCTCGACGTTGCCGAAGGCCTGGCCGAGCTGGAAGGCTCCTCGGCCCGCGTTGCAGTCGATGAAAAGCGCATGATCAACTGCCGCGCCGACCTCAACCAGCTGGTACCGTTCAAGTACGACTGGGCCTGGCAGAAGTACCTGGACGGCTGCGCCAACCACTGGATGCCGCAAGAGGTCAACATGACCGCCGACATCGCCCTGTGGAAGAGCCAGGACGGCCTGACCGAAGACGAGCGCCGCATCGTCATGCGCAACCTCGGCTTCTTCTCCACCGCCGACTCGCTGGTTGCCAACAACCTGGCCCTGGCCGTGTACCGCCTGATCACCAACCCGGAGTGCCGCCAGTACATCCTGCGCCAGGCCTTCGAAGAGGCGATCCACACCCACGCCTACCAGTACTGCATCGAGTCGCTGGGCATGGATGAAGGCGAGATCTTCAACATGTACCACGAGATCCCGTCGGTCGCTAAAAAAGCCGCCTGGGGCCTGAAGTACACCCGCGCCATCTCCGACCCGGAATTCAACACCGGCACCGTCGAAACCGACAAAGAGCTGCTGCGCAACCTGATCGCCTACTACTGCGTCCTGGAAGGCATCTTCTTCTACTGCGGCTTCACCCAGATCCTGTCCATGGGCCGCCGCAACAAGATGACTGGCGTTGCCGAGCAGTTCCAGTACATCCTGCGTGACGAGTCGATGCACCTGAACTTCGGTATCGACGTGATCAACCAGATCAAGATCGAAAACCCGCACCTGTGGGATGCGGCGATGAAGGAAGAAGCGACCCAGATGATCCTGCAAGGGACCCAACTGGAGATCGAATACGCCCGCGACACCATGCCACGCGGCGTGCTGGGCATGAACGCGGCGATGATGGAGGACTACCTCAAGTTCATCGCCAACCGTCGTTTGACCCAGATTGGTTTGAAAGAAGAGTATCCAGGGACTACCAACCCGTTCCCATGGATGAGCGAGATCATGGACTTGAAGAAGGAGAAGAACTTCTTTGAGACGCGTGTGATTGAGTATCAGACGGGTGGTGCGTTGAGCTGGGACTGATCGTCCGGGCTGAGCATCGAGAAGGCTGCCGATTGGCAGCCTTTTTTTATGATTTTCCCCAAGAGTCCTGACGTCAGTTACGAAGATTGATTCCTTAATCCTATAAAAGACCGCCCCTGCGAAGGCCCATGTGAACAGGGGGCCATTTATTGCCTGTGCTGGCCTCTTCGCGGGTGAACCCGCTCCTACAGAGATCGCAGTTTGCCGGGGTTACCTGGCAAGCTGGTCTGCCTGACTTGGCAATGAGCCCTCTGGGCTGATGGGGGACCTGTGCGGGTTCATCGAGGCGTTGAACCGCCGCGAACACCGGCGAAGCCGGTGCCATACACCGAGTCGGACTCTTCGCGGGCAAGCCCGCTCCCACCGAAGCACAGCTCTAGCTTTGAGGCGGTGTTTTACCTTGAGATTTCGGCCTGGGGCTGCCAAACCCTATAGGCCTACTCAAGTCGCTCAGCAGCCTTTTTGTAAGCTTGGTTCCGCTCACGGCGATCGACAGCGACGACAAAAACCATGATCTCTTGGTCAATGACCTGATAGACCAGCCTGTACCCACTGCTGCGTAGCTTTATCTTGTAGCAATCTGGCAGCGAATGCGCGGGAATCGAAGTCGAGGCTATAGGTCATCCAGCTGAACCCTCACGCGCTGCGGAGAAGCAAGCCGCTCTTGTACGGTAGCAATGAGATCTTCATCTTCCTCGGTCATCAGGACCGGCCGGAAGGGTAGCTTGCCCCGCTCAGCTACATATTGCAGAGCCTGACGCATGAGTTCGGAGGGGGTGACACCGAGGCGATCGAGCTCTTTGTAGGCGCGGGCTTTGAGATCATCGTCGACGCGGATATTGATAGAAGCCATGACATAGCCCTCATGTAAAGACGATTGTCATTACACTGCACTGATCGTGGGACTCTGCAATGGCAGTTTGTCTGCCGGAAGTGACCACAGCGCCATTCCCTTCAAATGAAGAGGCCTCGCCCCTGCCGACAGGAGGGGTACGGCACCAGCAAGGATGCCGGGACTGGACATGCCAGTCTAAGTGGTCAAGGGCGAGGCCAGATCTAAAGATAGCGCAGGCTCGGGGATGGGGCCACCGCTGTTACGATTTGATTTGTAACCCTGTCCCCGGTTTGCGGTGCGAGGCAACCAATGGGGTGGATGGCACGGGCTTTACCCGTGTTCGCGGGCAAGCCCGCTCCTACCAGTAGATCGTGTACGTGCGTGGCATGGTGCAAGGCAGTTGTAGTATGTCTGCAGCGCGTTCAGGGTAGAGCCTCTGCCGCTCAGTTTTTGGCGTCTAGTACCCTATTTGCTCTGCGATCAGCCGTTGACAGCCCTCCTCCCCCTTGCTAATAATCGCCCACAGTTGTACGACAACACATAACAAAAACAACAATTCGCGGACGAACCCATGTCGACACCCATCCCGCTGCACCCGCACCTGTTGCACACCCCTCTTCCCCCGGACAGCTCGCGTACGCCTGCCAGTACGTAGCGCCCGGTTACAGCGCATTCACCCCTGGCCCTGACCGGCCCGTTATCTACCCGCCCCTGCCGCAGGCCGCTTGCGCGTGCCCGGTGGACGGGCTGCCACACCCTTAGGGAGCACAACAATAATGAAAATCTGCCACACCCTACCCTTCGCCCTGCTTGGCGCCGGGGTTATCGCCGGCCTGCCGGGCACCAGCCTGGCAGCGGGATTTGTCGAGGACAGCAAGGCCACCCTCGGGCTGCGCAACTTCTACATCAACCGCAACTTCACCAACCCCAGCAACCCGCAAAGCAAGGCCGAGGAGTGGACGCAAAGCTTCATTCTCGATGCCCGCTCGGGGTTCACCGAAGGGCCAATCGGCTTTGGCGTGGATGTGCTGGGGCTGTGGTCGGTCAAACTCGACGGCGGTGGCGGTACCTATGGCACGGCGTTGCTGCCACGCCATGACGATGGCAAGCCGGCAGACGACTACGGGCGCCTGGCGGTGGCGGGCAAGGCACGTATTTCCAAGACCGAACTGAAGATCGGTGAATGGATGCCGGTGCTGCCGATTCTGCGTTCGGACGACGGGCGTTCGTTGCCGCAAACATTTCGTGGCGGGCAGGTGACCTCCAACGAAATCGCCGGGCTGACCCTGTACGGCGGCCAGTTCCGCGGCAACAGCCCGCGTAACGACGCGAGCATGGAAGACATGAGCTACGGCGGCGGCGTGTCGGACCGTTTCAACTTCGTCGGCGGCGAGTACAAGTTCAACCAGGACCGCACGCTGGTGGGGCTTTGGAATGCGGTGCTGAAGGACGTGTACCAGCAGCAATACCTGCAACTGAGCCACAGCCAGCCGGTGGGTGACTGGACCCTGGGTGCGAACCTGGGCTACTTCCATGGCGACGAGGACGGCTCCGAACGCGCCGGGCAGCTGGACAACAAGACCTACTCGGGGATGTTCTCGGCCAAGTACGGCGGCAGCACCTTCTGGGTAGGGCTGCAGAAAGTCGATGGTGATACCTGGATGCGGGTGAACGGCACCAGTGGCGGGACCTTGGCCAACGACAGCTACAACTCCAGCTTCGACAATGCCAACGAGCGTTCGTGGCAGGTGCGCCATGACTTCAACTTCGTCACCGTCGGGGTACCGGGATTGACCCTGATGAACCGCTACATCAGCGGGCGCGATGTGCACAGCGGGGGCGTGAGCGATGGCAAGGAGTGGGTGCGTGAAACGGAGCTTGCGTATGTGGTTCAGAGCGGGGCGTTCAAGGATTTGAGCGTGAAATGGCGTAACGCGTCGATTCGCCGGGATTACAGCAATAACGAGTTCGATGAGAACCGGTTGATCTTCAACTACCCATTGTCATTGCTCTGATCAAGACCTGCGGGTTTACCCGCGAATACGGTGGTGGCGGCAACGGTGAACGACGGGTGGAGATTGGCCAGCAGGGCCGGCCTCTTCGCGGGTGAACCCGCTCCTACACGACGGTCTGTGTCCAACCACCGCTGTGTGTCCACCACCGATCTGCGTAGGAGCGGGTTTACCCGCGAATGCGGTGGCGGCGGAGACGGTGAACGGCGGGTGGAGATTGGCCAGCAGGGGCCGGCCTCCTCGCGGGTAAACCCGCTCCTACGGGCGACCGCGCAGGCCTTTCGCATTTTTTACCCGCAAAAAAGGCCGGCAAAAGCCGCCCAAGCCTCATTGACAACACACAGAACCACCGCCAATAATCACTCAAGTCATACGACAACCTACAACAACTAACAACAAGAGCCGGCCATGACCACTACCCCCTTCAATCGCCTGCTGCTCACCGGAGCCGCAGGCGGCCTGGGCAAGGTCCTTCGCGAACGCCTGAAAGGCTACGCCGAGGTCCTGCGCCTGTCTGACATCAGCCCCATGGCCCCGGCCGCGGGCCCGCATGAAGAAGTCATTACCTGTGACCTGGCCGACAAGGCTGCGGTGCATGCCCTGGTCGAAGGCGTGGACGCCATCCTCCACTTTGGTGGGGTTTCTACCGAACACGCCTTCGAAGAGATTCTCGGCCCCAACATCTGCGGCGTGTTCCACGTGTACGAGGCGGCGCGCAAGCACGGGGTCAAGCGCATCATCTTCGCCAGCTCCAACCACACCATCGGTTTCTATCGCCAGGATGAGCGCATCGACGCTCACGCGCCGCGCCGTCCCGACAGCTATTACGGGCTGTCCAAGTGCTACGGCGAAGATGTGGCCAGCTTCTACTTTGACCGCTACGGCATCGAGACCGTCAGCATTCGCATCGGCTCGTCGTTCCCGCAGCCACAGAACCTGCGCATGCTCTGCACCTGGCTGAGCTACGACGACCTGGTGCAGCTGATCGAACGCGGGCTGTCCACCCCCGGCGTTGGTCACACCATTGTCTATGGCGCCTCCGACAATCGCACCGTGTGGTGGGACAACCGCCATGCCGCGCACCTGGGCTATGTACCCAAGGACAGCTCCGAAACCTTCCGCGCTGCCGTGGAGGCCCAACCGGCACCCGCCGCCGATGACCCGAGCATGGTCTACCAGGGCGGCGCTTTCGCCGTGGCCGGCCCGTTCAACTGACCCCAAGCCAAGAGGCATGGCATGAACTGCGAACTGATCGTCGACGCCCGCAACGGTACCGGCGAAAGCCCTGTGTGGCACCCCGGTGAACAGGCCTTGTACTGGGTAGACATTCCCGCTCGCCAGTTGCATCGCTGGCAAGCGGCCGATGGCAAACACCAGTGCTGGCAGGGCGACGAGATGCTGGCCTGCATCGCCCGCAGCGGTCAGGGTTGGATTGCGGGCATGGAAAGCGGCATCTTCCAGCTCCAGGCCAGGGCGGACGGCAGCCTGGACAGCCGGCTGCTCAGCAACGTGCAGCACGCTCAGGCCGGCATGCGCTTCAACGATGGCCGCTGCGACCGTCAGGGCCGCTTCTGGGCCGGGACCATGCTGCTGGACATGCAGCAAGGTGCCCACGTGGGCGCGCTGTACCGGCAGGACGGCAAAGGCCAGCTGCACCTGCAGCAGGACGGCATGATCGTGCCCAACGGCCTGGCCTTCAGCCCCGACGGCACGCGCATGTACCTGTCCGACTCGCACCCGAACGTGCAGAAGGTGTGGGCTTTCGACTACGACATCGACAGCGGCACACCGCACAACAAACGGCTGTTCATCGACATGCGCGACTACCCCGGCCGCCCGGATGGCGCCGCCATTGACCAGGACGGCTGCTACTGGATCTGCGGCAACGACGCCGGGCAGATCCACCGTTTCACCCCCGAAGGTCGCCTCGACCGATCACTCAGCGTGCCGGTGAAAAAGCCGGCGATGTGCGCCTTTGGCGGCGCCAGCCTGGACATTCTGTACGTCACCTCGATCCGCCCCACTGGCATCGACCTGCGCGACCAGCCCCTGGCTGGCGGGGTATTTGCCCTCGACCCTGACACCAAGGGCCTGGAGGAACCTGCCTTCCGGGGCTGACGCCCCCTAGCCATACCCACACTTGCACCCACGAAACCAGATAATAAAAACCACGGAGTTTCATCATGACGTTCAAACGCAAGCTGCTCCTTGCCGTACTCCCGTTCGCCTTCAGCGTGGCCATGCCTGCTTCGGCGCTGGACATCAAGTTCGCCGAGATTCACCCGGCCGGGTACCCGACCGTGGTCGCGGAACAGAACATGGGTAAAAAGCTGGAGGACGCCAGCAATGGCGAAATCACCTTCAAGATGTTCGCCGGCGGCGTGCTGGGATCGGAGAAGGAAGTGATCGAACAGGCTCAGATCGGCGCCGTGCAGATGACCCGCGTCAGCTTAGGGATCGTCGGCCCGGTGGTGCCGGATGTGAACGTGTTCAACATGCCGTTCGTGTTCCGCGACCATGATCACATGCGCAAGATCATCGACGGCGAGATCGGCCAGGAAATTCTCGACAAGATCACCAATTCCGATTTCAACCTGGTAGCCCTGGCCTGGATGGATGGCGGCTCGCGCAGCATCTACACGAAAAAGCCGGTGCGCAGCCTGGAAGACCTCAAGGGCATGAAGATTCGCGTACAGGGCAACCCGCTGTTCATCGACATGATGAACGCCATGGGCGGCAACGGCATCGCCATGGACACCGGGGAAATCTTCAGTGCCCTGCAGACTGGCGTGATCGATGGTGCCGAGAACAACCCGCCCACGCTACTCGAACACAACCACTTCCAGAGCGCCAAGTACTACACCCTCACTGGCCACCTGATCCTCCCGGAGCCGGTAGTGATGTCCAAGACCACCTGGAACAAGCTCAGCCCCGAGCAGCAGGCGCTGGTGAAGAAGGTGGCGCGTGAAGCACAGATGGAAGAGCGCGCGCTGTGGGATGCCAAGACCGCCGCCAGCGAAGAGAGGCTCAAGGCCGCCGGTGTCGAGTTCATTACCGTCGACAAGAAGCCGTTCTACGACGCCACCGCTTCGGTACGCGAAAAATACGGCGCGCAGTACGCCGACCTGATGAAACGTATCAACGCTGTCCAGTAACCGCGCCCCTTCCCGAACGACCTCGGCAGCGCGGCGCCCGCCGCACTGCCGCTTTGGTGATGCCCATGAAAAACCTGTTCCTGCGTGTGAACGACACGCTGTACTGCACCTGCACCTGGGTTGCCGGCCTGTCGATCCTGACCATGTCGCTGATCATTCCGTGGGGCATCTTCGCCCGCTACGTGCTCGGCACCGGCGCCAGCTGGCCGGAGCCGGTGGCCATCCTGCTGATGGTGGTGTTCACCTTCGTCGGCGCCGCCGCAAGCTACCGGGCCGGGGCACACATGGCGGTGACGATGATCACCGACCGCCTGCCACCGCTGCCGCGCAGCCTGGCCGCGCTACTGGTGCAAGTGCTGATGATTCTGGTGTGCGTGTTCATGACCTACTACGGCACCAAGCTGTGCATCACCACCTGGAACCAGTTTCTGGCGTCACTGCCGGGGGTGCGGGTGGGCATGACCTATGCGCCGATCCCGATCGGTGGCGTGCTGACCCTGGTCTTTGTGCTGGAAAGGCTCCTGCTGGGCGATCAGAGCCACCGCACGGTAGTGCGTCTCGACCACCTGGAAGAAAACGAAGGAGCGGCATAAATGGATGCGTTCATTCTGTTGGGCAGCTTCATTGCGCTTATTCTGCTGGGCATGCCAGTGGCCTACGCCCTGGGCCTGTCGGCGTTGATTGGCGCCTGGTGGATTGACATCCCGCTGCAGGCGATGATGATCCAGGTGGCCAGTGGGGTTAACAAATTCTCGCTGCTGGCGATTCCGTTCTTCGTGCTGGCCGGCGCGATCATGGCCGAAGGCGGTATGTCACGGCGGCTGGTGGCGTTTGCCGGGGTACTGGTGGGCTTCGTGCGTGGCGGGCTGTCGCTGGTCAACATCATGGCCTCAACCTTCTTCGGCGCGATTTCCGGCTCGTCTGTGGCGGACACCGCGTCGGTGGGTTCGGTGCTGATCCCGGAGATGGAGCGCAAAGGCTACCCGCGCGAGTTCTCCACCGCCGTGACCGTCAGCGGCTCGGTACAGGCGCTGCTGACTCCGCCCAGCCACAACTCGGTGCTGTACTCGCTGGCGGCGGGCGGTACGGTTTCCATTGGCTCGCTGTTCGTGGCAGGTGTGATGCCCGGGTTGCTGTTGAGCGCCGTGATGATGGGCCTGTGCCTGATCTTTGCCAAGAAGCGCAACTACCCCAAGGGCGAAGTGATCCCGATGCGCCAGGCGCTGAAGATAGCCGGCGAAGCGCTGTGGGGCCTGATGGCCATGGTGATCATCCTGGGCGGCATCCTGTCGGGCATGTTCACCGCGACCGAATCGGCAGCAGTGGCGGTGGTGTGGTCGTTCTTCGTGACCATGTTCATCTACCGCGACTACAAGTGGCGCGACCTGCCCAAGCTGATGCACCGCACGGTACGGACCATCTCGATCGTGATGATCCTCATCGGCTTTGCTGCCAGTTTTGGTTACGTGATGACGCTGATGCAGATTCCGTCAAAGATCACCACAGCATTCCTGACCCTCTCGGACAACCGCTATGTGATCCTGATGTGCATCAACTTCATGCTGTTGCTGCTGGGCACGGTGATGGACATGGCGCCGCTGATCCTGATCCTTACGCCGATCCTGTTGCCGGTGATCACCGGTATCGGCGTGGACCCGGTGCACTTTGGCATGATCATGCTGGTGAACCTGGGGATCGGGCTGATCACACCACCGGTGGGCGCCGTGCTGTTCGTCGGCTCAGCCATCGGCAAAGTGAGCATCGAGTCGACGATCAAGGCAATGCTGCCGTTCTACCTGGCGCTGTTCATGGTGCTGATGGCGGTGACCTACATTCCGGCCATCTCGCTGTGGCTGCCCAGTGTGGTGCTGTAAATAAGATCGGGGCTGCGATGGGCTGCAAAGCAGCCCCCTTGGCCCTACCTGCAACGGATCCTGCACATGGCTGCCCCCTCCTCGGCTGTACCTCTATTCCCACGCAAACTGGCAATCGCCTTGCTGGCCCTGCTGGCCTGTTCATTCGCCGGCAACCACATTGCCGCTCGCATCGCATTCGACGACGGCACCGGCGTGCTGCTGGCCATTCTCTGCCGCTCAGGTATTACCTTGCTGGTACTTGCCTGCCTGCTGCTGTGGCAACGCCAGGCCCTGGGCCTGCCCGCCGGTACCCGGCACTGGCAACTACTGCTCGGCCTGCTGATCGCCACCCAAAGCCTGTGCCTTTATTCGGCGGTCGCACGCATTCCGGTAGCCTTGGCGCTGCTGGTGGGCAACACGTTCCCGATGCTGCTGGCGCTGCTCACCTGGGCACTGGGCGGTGCACGCCCCACCGGCCGCACGGTGTTGTTCATGGGCCTGATTCTGTGCGGCCTGGTACTGGCGCTGGATGTACCGGCACACCTGGCCGACAGCGGTGCGGCCAACCCGCACTGGGCATTAGGGGTGAGCCTGGCTTTCGGCGCGGCCTGTGCCTTTGCCTGTGCCTTGTGGGTCACCGACCACAAACTGGCTGCCGTGCGCGGCCCAGTACGCAGCCTGCTGACCTTGCTGATCGTGTTCTCCAGCATGCTGGTGGCAGGCGCAAGCGGCGTGATCCCATCCGGTTTGTCACTGCCAGGCAGCAGCAGTGGCTGGGCAGCCCTGGCCACCCTGGTAGTGCTGTATGGCCTGGCCTTCAGCTTGCTGTTCGTCTGTGTCCCTCGCCTGAACATGGCGCAGAACGCACCGGTAATGAACGTTGAACCCATCGCCACGTTGTTGCTGGGCTGGGCCTTGCTCGACCAGCACCTGAGCCCTGTGCAACTGGTCGGCGCTGCGGTGGTGGTGTGTGGCATCGTGCTGCTCACCTACCGCCGGGCCAATTGATTGATCTTCCATAAAGGAGCCTTGCATGGCTGTGACCGAACTGCACCTGCAAGACCGCCTGACACACCTGAGCCTGGCCCCGGAAATAGGCGCCAGCCTGGTCAACTGGCAGGTAAAGGTGACCGGGCAGGCACTGCTGCGCCATACCGACGCGGCCGCGCTGGCCAGTGGTACGCCGCGACGCTTGGCCTGCTACCCGCTGGCGCCGTGGTCCAACCGCATTGCCGAGGGTGGCTTTGCCCGGCCCGAGGGGTGGCAGGCACTGTTACCGAATACCGGGCATGACCCTTACCCGATTCATGGCAGCGCCTGGCAGCAGGCCTGGCAGGTAGAACACCACAGTGAACAGCAGGCTCGGTTGACGCTGGACAGTGCCGTGCCGTTTGCCTACCAGGCCACGCTGGATGTGCACCTGCATGAGGGTTGCCTGAACCTGGACCTGCAGGTGATGCACCAGGATGAGCCAGCTACCTGGTATGGCCTGGGGCTGCATCCCTACTTTCCGCGGTATCCCGATACCAAGTTGTACGCAACTGCGCGCAACGTGTGGCTGGCCGGGGATGGGCGGTTGCCCTCGTACCAGGCCGAGGTGCCCGAACAATGGCGTTTCAATGCCATGGGGCGTTTGCCCGAGACAGTGGTTGATCACGCCTTCAGTGGCTGGCCAGGGGAGTGCGTGATCGAACAGCCCAGCGCGGGTTATCGACTGGCGTGCAGTGCCAACGAGGCTGGACACTTCTTGCTGTTTTGCCCGCAAGGGCAAGGGTTTTTCTGCTTTGAGCCGGTTAGCCACCCCATCAATGCGCACCACCTGCCAGGGCGGCCAGGGTTGCGATTGTTGCACCGGGGGGAGGCAATGAACCTGGCGTTCAGGATGCAGTATCAGGCGTTGTGAGCGGGTTGCCTGAAAAACGGCCGCCACGGTATCAAACATTGTTTAGCATCATTTCTCGACACGATGCAGGTTCTCAATCCAGCTGCTGATCGCGCAATCCTTGCGCCAGCATGTCGATAAAGGCCCTGACCTTGGCCGAGCCGTACTTGCTTTCGCGGTGCAGCACATGAATGGGCCAGGGCGCCTCTTCGTACTCGGCCAGCAGCACCTGCAGCTGCCCGCTGGCCAGTTCGTCTACGACCTGATACGACAGCAGCCGGGCAATCCCCAGCCCGCCGCTGGCAGCGGCGATTGCCCCGTCATTGCTGGTGACCGTCAGCCGTGGCTTCATGCGCACCAAGGTCGGCTCGTCGGTCACGCCGAAGCGCCAACCGGCCCGCGGCGACAGGTTGGTGGTGCCGATTACCGCATGCCCGGCCAGGTCCGACGGGTGCTTCGGCACACCATGGCGCGCCAGGTAGTCGGGTGAGGCACACAACATGCGCCGCACCCTGCCCACCCGCAGCGCCTTCAACCCGGAGTCGGGCAACGGCCCGATGCGCACGGCCACGTCCATGCCCTCCTCGACCATATTCACCACGCGGTCGAGGAAGTACGCGGAAACATCGACTTCCGGGTACTGCTGCAGGTAACGGACGATGCACGGCATGACGAACTTCCTGCCGAACAGGATCGGCGCGGTCACCGCCAGGTCGCCCCTGGGGGTCGCGTTGATGCCGGCTGCGGCTTCATTGGCCTCGTGGATGCTGGCGAGGATGTGCCGGGTGTCTTCCAGATAACGGCCGCCGGCCTCGGTCAGGCGCACGCTGCGAGTTGTGCGCAGCAACAGCTTGACCCCGAGCTGCTCTTCCAGGGCGCTGACGGCGCGGGTGACAGCGGCCGGGGAAATGTCCAGACGGCGAGCAGCAGCGGCGAAGCTTTCCAGCTCGCCGACGGCGACGAACACCTTCATCAGGTGGATCTGGTCCATGCGGGCTCCTGAAGGTTAAGAGGCGTGGGGATTATCTTTCATCTGGATGCCTGGTGTTAGCTGTGCCGGCCTCTTCGCGGGCAAGCCCGCACCTGCGACTGGCTTGAATCAGACATCCAGCACCAACGCCTGCATCCCCTCCTCCACCTTCGCCGGCACAGCACAACAGATCAGCACCGAACCCGCCTCCGGCAACTCTGCCGGCGGATTTGGATAATGCACCTGGCCGCTCACCAGCCGGGTCTTGCAGGTACCACACGAACCACCCCGGCAACTGAACTCCGGGGCCAGCCCACGCGCCTCGGCCAGTTCCAGCAAGGTGCCGCTACCGGGAACCCAGCGTGCCTCCTTGGCCGACGCGGCAAAATACACCGGCACCGGTTCGTCAGCGGCAGGTGGCTGTTGCAAGGTTGGCTGGTCTGCGTCGGTGTACCGCCGCAGCGTCGACGGGCCAAACGCTTCGGCGTGGATCCGCGCATCCGGCACATGCACCCCACGCAGCCCTTCGTAAAGCTGCTGGGTGAAGCTGCCCGGCCCGCACAGGTAGAAATCGTAGTCGTCCAGCGCCAGCGTTGCCTTGACCTGTTCGATACCCAACCGGCCGGCAAACTCGTAATCACGACCGACCTGCGCGTGCCCTTCAGGCTGGCTCAGGGCGCGGTGTACCTGCAGTAGATCGCCAGCCTGTTGCCGCAAGGCCGCCAGTTCCTGCTGGAACGGCAAGTCGGCCAGGCTGCGTGCGCCATGGAACAGATGAATGCGCCGGGCCTGCCCTGTCCTCAACTGCTGGCGCAGCATGGCCAGCAACGGCGTTATACCCACGCCCGCGCCGATCAGCACCAACGGGCGCGTGCTTTGCTGGTCAAGCGTGAAGCTGCCCATCGGCGGCCGCACATTCAGCACATCGCCGGCCACAACGCGCTCATGCAGATACCGCGAAGCCGGGCCCTGGGCTTTGACGCTGATGCGCAAGAATGCATCGGCCGGGGCACTTGAAAGGCTGTAGGTGCGGATCAGCGCCGACTCGCCATCACGCGGCACTTGCACAGGCAGATGCTGGCCAGGGGCAAAGGCCACACGGCAGCCTGCCGGTGGTTCGAGATAGAACGAGCGGATATCGCGACTTTCCTGCTCCACCCGCAGCACCCGCCAGGCCAGCCATTGGCGCTGTTGTTGCCGCTGCTCCAGGCGCGCATCGGCCTCGGCCCAGGTGCCGGTCATCAGACTGGTCGGCGCGTATTCCTTGAAAGCCCAGCGCAGGGCAACGGCTGCCGGACGCCTCACCACCTGCTCGACCTGCAGTGTCCATAACCGCTCAGCCCCTTCAAAGGCCTGGATGGCCGGGCTGTCCAGCAGCACCTCGGCACGTCCATACAGTTGCAACACATTGCCATTATTGAAGTCGATGAACAGCAAGCCGGCCCGCGGGTTGACCACCAGGTTACCCAAGGTGTTGAAATGCAGATTGCCAGCATAATCGGGAATGGTAAGCCGATTGCCTTCGACCTTGATGAACCCTGGCCGGCCACCACGGTGGGAGACATCCACCGAGCGCTGGCCGTCAGCATGCTCGACATAGCTGGCGACGAAGAAGGTATCGGCGGCCTGGATCATGCTGACGGCGGAGGTATCCAGTGTTGTCGCATCGATGCGCCCGAGGGCGGGTTCGGTGACGCGGGTGTAGTCACGCAACTGGATGTACTGCGGGCAGTTGCCAAACGCCTGCTCTACGGCCACTTGCAGTTGCCCTTGGGCAGCGTGGCGGATCTGCCCGTTGATGCGATTGCGCCGACGGGTGTGCAGTTCGATCCCCAGCAGGCCGACCGCCTGCCCGGCTGCCAACCCGGGGGTGGCGGGGTCATCTGCTGGCAACGTGGTGTGGATCGTCAGCATACGAGGGTCGGGCGAGCTTACGAACCCTTCCGGCCCTTCCAGCAGCGTGGCCCAAGGCCGACCCTGGGCATCAACACTGGCGGCGACCATGAACGGTAACTGGTGATAGAACGTCCGGTGCTGGTCGGGCATGTGGTCACGAATGACCTTTTGCCCGAACGCCTCCATGCGTTCTGCTACACCGACCTTTTCCTGCAGGGTCTTTTCACCCGCATGCCAGGGTGAGGGGCGGTGATCAGGAGATTGTTGCATGGCGGCGTTCCTCGCGATGGCGGGGTTTCAGGCGTGGGTTTGCAGCCCGATCACGGTGCGCGGCATGGGGACGAAACGCGGCAGCGCCTCGATCCGCGCCAGCCAGTTGCGCACATTGGCATACGGCTCCAGCGACACGTTGCCTTCGGGGGCGTGAGCGATGTACGAGTAGTTGGCAATGTCCGCGATGGTAGGTGTGCTACCCGCCAGGAATGGCGTGTTTGCCAACTCGGCATCGATCACCTTGAGCAAGGTGTGGGCACGGGAAATCACCTCGTCGGTATTGAACGAAGCCCCGAACACCGTGACCAGGCGGGCGGCTGCCGGGCCAAATGCCAGCGGGCCCGCGGCGACCGATAGCCAGCGTTGCACACGGGCAGCGGCGGCAGGTTCTTCGGGCAGCCAGGCACCGTTGTCATACTTTTTGGCCAGGTAGACGAGGATGGCGTTGGAGTCGGCAATCACCGTGCCGTTGTCATCGATGACCGGAACCTGGCCGAACGGGTTGAGTGCGAGGAAGTCCGGCTGCTTGTGCGCGCCTTTGGCCAGGTCGACGAACACCAGCTCGGTGGGCAGGTTCAGTAGCGAGAGCATCAACTCGATGCGATGGGCATGGCCAGACTTGGGGAAGTTGTAGAGCTTGATCGGGTTCGACATGGGCTTGGCTCCTGGTCAGCGCCGGGATGGGGCTGATGGAGCACATGCTGCACTGGATCGGCTGGCAGCAGAATCAGTGCGCAGGGGAAACCATAATTTCGCGGGGCGGAACAATGGTTTCCAAACACTTGCGCTGGCGCCTACAGGTGAGCGCTAGCCAACGATCCGATCAGTGCAGCTTTTTGAAATGTCGGTACAGCCCACGCGCAGCCTCGACCACCTGCGGCACACAGGCCTGGATATCCTCATCGCTCATCTGGTCCAGCAGTTCGAAGTTATCTTCCAGCCCATGTAGCGAAATGGCCTTGAGCAGCGGGGCCTGCTCCGGTGGCAACTCGCCCCAACCGGCCACCTGGGTACCGCGCATGTAGCCGAAACACCACTCCTCCATCACGATCACAGTGCCCTGCTCGCCTTCGCGTTCCTCGAACAGCGGTTCGAACTGGTCGACCTCATTGCTCAGTTCTTCTGCCACCTGGCTGGCATAACGCAGCATCAATGCCGTGTAGGCCTCCTCATGCGCGGGCTTCTTGAACTTCGGTACCTTGCCACCCGCTACCGCCGGTAGCCATTGTTCCGGCAGGACAGTGATCGGCGAACTGGCGAGTGCGACGAAAAAGCCATTGAGCTCGGCCAGGTCCAGCACCGAGTAGTCATTGCCATAGGTGATCAGCAGGTCTTCGAGGCGGTCGAGTTCTTTTTCGCTGAGTACGGGGAGCATGGGTAAGAATCCTGGGAAGCAAAAGTGTGTGCACCCTAGCACAGCAACGCCGGAAGGGCTGCCCGCGCGAACGACCGCGCGGGCAGATCGTTCAGGAGTGCAACCAGTCCTGCAGCTCATGTTGCCGGCCGGTGCCAATCAGCAGCCACAGCAAGATACGGCATTTGCGCGGGCAGAGTTGCCCAGCCATGTAGACGCCTTTTTTCTGCAGGTCGATCTCTGCACCAACAAACCCGTAGGTTGCCCGGGCTGTAGGCCCTCTACCTGTGCGCGTAGCAACCATGACCGGCAAGCTGGTCGCCAGGTGTTCCAACACTTCGGACCAACTGGCGGAAACATGGCCAGCACCGAAACCGGCGATGACCATCCCCTCATAACCCAATGTGGCCACAGCCTGCAGCAGCGCCGTGTCTGCGTCCAGGCAGGCTTCCAGCAGGGCAACGCGCTGGTCGGTGCGATAGGGTAACGGCAACACTTTCCGTCGCCCGGGCGGATGGCGATACAACACAACACCCTCCACAACGTCGCCCAACGGGCCACATCCGGGCGACTCGAATGCCGCCATCGCCAGGCTGGCCGTCTTGCGAACCCTTGCCGCGCAGTGGACCTGATCATTCATGACCACAAGCACACCTCGCCCACGGCTGTGTTGTGCCAATGCAACCTGAGCCGCAGCCAACAAGTTGGCCGGCCCATCATTGCCCGGCTGACTCGCCGAGCGCATGGCACCGGTCATCACCAATGGCACATCGAATGACCAGAGCAGGTCCAGGAAATAGGCCGTTTCCTCAAGGCTGTCGGTCCCTTGGCTCAATACCAAGGCCTGAGCCCCGCGCTCCACTTCCCCCTGGGCCCATGCCAGCACCTCCAGCAACGTCGCGAAGCCCAGCGATGCACTGGGAAGCAGACACAATGACGCAACGTTCAACTGCGCCATCTCGCGCAACTGTGGAACCTGAAGCAGTTGCCGCTCACAATCCAGGCTTGGCGTCACACCACCCCCGACAGCACCGGCCCGCATACTGACCGTGCCGCCCAGGCTGGCGATCGACAGCCTGGGCAGACTCGAATGTTCACTCATGCTTCTCCCCCCACAAGTAATCCGACTACAGGCACGATTCCCAGCGTGCAGACGGCCATCGACACCACATTGCCGATGTAGCCATGCACATAGGCCGGCAACCGCCGAGTGATCGCCACTGCCAGCGGCGGAGCCACCAGTGCACCCAGCACTGCACTGGCCACCACCACTTGCCAGCTGCCGCCATGTGTCAACACCGCGGCCGGGACGATCGACACAATCGGAATGTAGGTAGGGTACCACCCACGGGCTTTCCACTGTCCACGCCAGAGTACAACCCCGACCAGGGAGGCCAAGGCCTGCCCGGCCACCATCTGCATCACCAGCATAGAACCGTAGGACAGTGCAGCCGGACTCAACAGGTATGCCAGCAACACACCCAGCAATAGCCCGAGGCTGGCCAGCTCATTACCAAAGAATGGGGCTTCGCTGAAGTCGGCCAGAACGCGCCGCAAAGTCCAGACCACACCGTAGTCAGGCTGATTGACAACCGGCGCCACGACGGTGGGTTCACAACATTGGCGTACCCATGAAGGAAAGTGCTTGCACAGGATGAAGGCCACCACGCTTGCCACTGCCATGCCACTCACATTGCCCACTACCACTGGCAACTGCAGGGGATAACACAGGTAATTGACCATCAGCAGGCTGGCCGGTGTTACCAGTAGCGCCCCCAGTAGTGCCCCCGTGATCGTCACCCGCCAGCCCGCACCAAAAAGCAATACCATGGCTGCCGGCAATGACACGAAGGCAACGAAGGTGGGTTGCCAGGTGCCACTGGCCAATGTCCATCCCCACAACACATGACTGAGCAGCAAGCCCAAAAGCGAACTGGTAAACACCCATGGCCATAATCCGCTGCCATAGCAGATGGCAAAGCCCTGCCACCGGTACCCTCGCAGCTGCGCCCAGTGCGCCAGGCACGCCCCCAGCAGCAAGCCCAGCGCGGGCAGTTCGTGCTTGTAGAAAGCCACTTCACTGATATCACCCACAATCCAGCGCAAACGGCTGAGCGGCTCATCGAGTGTCGCCACCCTATGCGCATAATCCAGCCATTGGCCATGGGCAAGGCTTGCAGCGAGAAACACCAGCAGGCAGCCGAAAATCAACACAAGCCAATACTGCTGTCGTGAGAAGAGGAGTGTGTTCATTCGCAACTCCTCAACGTGGCATAGGTGCATGCAAGCGATAGCCAAGGGTGGCATCGTAGAGGTCGGTGCGCCGGTCTCTTGGCAGGTCGTTGAGGCTGTTCCAGATCGGTGCCGAGCGCGCACTGCTCAAGTCGACATCGGCATAGATAATCTCCTCGGCTTCTGTACTGCCCACCTCGCCGATCGGCCAGCCATTGGTACCGGCGATCAGCGAGCAGCCCAGGAAGCGCCCGCCCCGCTCGCTGCCGACACGGTTCGCGGCGGCGATATAAACGTTGTTGACATGGGCTGCCGTCATGGTCAGGTACGAGGCCATACAACGCCCTGCATCATCGAACAACGGCGGCGGGGTCCATACCCAGTTGTTGAGGCTGCAGATGATGTCGGCGCCTTGCGCGGCCATCACCCGTGGTACTTCCGGGAACCAGATGTCCCAGCAGATCAGCAGGCCGATACGGCCGATAGGCGTCTCGAACACCGGGAACCCCAGGTCCCCAGGGGTGAACCAAAGCTTTTCCTGGTTCCACAGATGCGCCTTGCGGTAGTGCCCGAGCAGGCCTTCGGGGCCAAACAGTACAGCACTGTCGTAGAGCTTCAGCCCGTCACGTTCGGCAAACCCCGCAGCCAGGTATACCTGGTATTGCTTGGCGAAGTCTGCCCAGGTTTTCAGGCAAGGGCCGTCCCGCAGCACCTGCGCATGGGAATAGGCTTCGGCACGGGAGTTGAAGGTGTAGCCCGTGTTGGCCAGTTCAGGCAGCACGATCAGGTTGGCACCTTCGCGTGCTGCGCGCCGGGCCAATGCCAGGCCTCTGCTCACGTTGTTCTCACAGTGCTCGAGACCGACCTGAGGGTCGTACTGGATGACAGCGATACGTACAGGGCTGACGGGGGAACAGGATTCAGACATGGCGGCTGTACGGGTCACCCACATGGGTTACACAAAAGTTCACTCACATAGGTGACAACACCTTGAGTGTTACATAACCATCAGTGGCATCCCGCACATCGACTCTACCAAGGATGATGGGACCGAAAATAACATCCCAAATGCCATCTCCGACTTGCTCCAGCCCAATGGTCTGGTGCTTGAGCACGTAACCTACGTAGATCCTCAGGCCACGGCGGTTAATGATGCCGCAGCTATCCGCCGGTAAACTCTCGACATGGCTGGGGTAGGTCATCTCAGGAAGTTTTTCAGGGAATGGGCGTGGTGAGGGCTGGTAGCAAGACGCCGGTGTTTTCTGTTTCAGTGCTTCATGCAAGCGCTCGTAATTGTAGTGTTGTCGAAAGCGATCAAAATGCCGCTGTTGAGCTTCCCAGGCCACTGCCGGCGGTGATGGCAGCGTGCTTTTGAGTGTCCGATGCATGCGTTCGTGGCGGCCATTTTGCTCAGGCCTTCCAGGTGCAATGCGCTCAGGAATGATGCCTAGACGCAGCCACCAGATGGACAGCTGAGAAAGTCCTGCACGTCCTTTACTGGCAAACGGCACACCGTTATCGGTACGAATACGCTCAGGCAGGCCATTTTCCCGAAACACCTGGGTGAAAACGGCCTGCGTTTCCAGAAGGTTGGTATTAGGCATGCTGTGGCAGGCGAGCAGGAAGCGGCTGGCGTGATCCATGATCGTTAGTGGATAGCACCAGACGCCTGCGCCTGTCAGAAATTGGCCCTTGTAGTCAGCACTGAACAGCTGGTTAGGCGACTCTGCCTTCTCCAGTGGCTTGGGGTAGACCGCTACACGCTGACGTAAACGGCGTGGGTTGACCAACTCGGCCTTCTTGAGGATGTTGTAAATCGCTGTCTTAGAAGGCGGCGCCTGATCAGGGAAGCGCTCCTGCAGCGCAGCCTGGATCTTTTTCGGACCAGGTTCCGTTTCGCCTCGACTGCGCAGTTCGATGATGGCTTCGCGAACTGCAGCGGGGACGACCCAGTTCTGCGTCAACCGGCGGCGGCTGCGTTCTTCCAGCCCCGAAGGCCCCTCTTTCTCATATCGCTCGACCCATTTGTAGCCGGTCTTACGGCTGATCTCGTAGGCCTGGCACAGGGCGCTGAAGCTGGGCGGCCCTTGCAGGTAATCCGCGATGAAAAGCATTTTCAGGTCCATAGGTTTCAGCTCTCGCCAAGGCATGGTCAGATCCTCGAAAACCGACCTTGCCAGTTAAAGACTGTTACCTATGTGCGTGAACTGATTTGTAA